>RGOY01000034.1 GCA_010028225.1 Actinomycetota bacterium | reverse complement strand
GTACCTTGGCGATACCCTCCTTGCTGTTGTCACTCATGCGTACTGACCGCTTGGGCAGAACCAAAGCGCTTTTCAATGTAGTGTTCGACCACGGTCTGGAAATCCTCTGCGATACGCTCGCCACGCACGGGTAAATGTGATTTTCTTCATTGCGGCACACTCCATGCAGTTTCTGGCTTCTTCATGGAGACTTTGATTGCGGGATTTGAGTAGGTGAAGCCGTATGCGCGAAGGTCAATCCAGTCTTTTTCTTTGATGTAGCTAGCAGTGACGGTTGCAGTCTTACTAGTTCCGTCTTTGTAGACAACTTCAACTTTCGCGTATCCCGTGGCTTCATCTGGGGAGATGCCCCACCATTCTTTTGCGAGTCTTCCTTTGATCTTCAACTCAAGCCATCCATCCACGACTGTGCCATCTGGGTAATAGTGTGGCGCGGCGACGTTAACGACAAGTTGTCGCTCTTTTGCGTCCCAGTTGATCCCGTTGAAGCACCACCAACCATTTGTTCCCATCACAATGTCTGCTGCTTGTGAGTTTGGGTTCTCCGATGAGAGGTAAGTGGCCATATTTACTGCGATGAATGCGGCATCAGCGCGAGCTTTCTCTTCGTTTCCACCGTAAAGCCCGTTACATCCTTTTTGTGAGTCTGGGATTGGAAATCGTGAAGCAACTCCCTTAATAATGATTCTGTCATCCGCGCCAATGATCACCGATGGATCTCTTCCATTTGATGAGATCCAACGAGTGTATTTTCTTAAGTTCTTGGACTTGAGTGTTGTCTCAAAGAAGTAACCCACTGGCAGCGAGACACCATCGCCGAGGCCAACAGGGGAGACATTGACTTGAACTGAACTAAGCATGCGGGCGACGCTTACTCCCACAAGATCTTTACCATCAGAGAGTTTCACGCCTTCGGGAAGCTTCCAAAGTCCTTGGGCGAAACCGTTTGCATCGAAGTTGGGATAGTTATCAATCAGCGTCTTCTGAGGAGTCTCTGACTTGGTCCAAAATTGACGCGTCTCAAATGGGTCAAAAGTCTTTTCTGGAATGAATGTCATCGATCCGAGATTCTTGTTGTCTTTGTCGTAGACCGTGACGCTTTCAATGCAATCGTTCATCGACCACTCGGGTCGGCAGGTTATCCACTGGCCGAGACGTACATCGGTAAAAGATTGTTGTTTGAAACTCTCATCTTGATTCCACCAATTTGGGAGCGCGGGCCAGGGCCAACCTTCAGAGAATGAGCGGGAATCTTCGTTCCAGGCCTTACCGGTGGAATTCGCTGTCGCAGGGGATTGTGAGAGCGGAATGAGCAGTGAGGCAGTGAGCGCGACAATAGAGAGGAACCTCAGCGAAACTTTTTTCCTCGTCATCTACCACTCACTCTCAAGAATATGCCGCGAACTCCATCTGCGGTGAGAGAAGGTTAGTCAAAGCGATTGACGGAAGGAAGCCTTGGTCTTTGGATTTGATTGATGAATTTGGCTAGAAAAAGAGACCATCCCAGCGTGATAACTGATGGAAATGAATGCCAATGAGGGACTTGTAAACTGTCCTCGGGTTTGTCTCTGTGCAATTTTCTCGAGGTTAAGGGGAGTGCGATGTGCGGAATCGTCGGGTACACCGGCGATAAGAAAGCTATCGACATCGTCGTGGATGGATTGCGACGACTTGAATATCGTGGATATGACTCTGCCGGAGTCGCACTGACTAATGGCGAAGGAAAGCCTCTCCTTGTCGAAAAGCGCGCAGGAAAATTGGGAAATCTTGAATCAGCCCTTGATAGTCGCTTCGGCTCTTCGCACTCAGGGATCGGCCATACGCGATGGGCAACCCATGGCGGACCCACCGATTCAAATGCTCATCCGCATCTTTCAGATGACGGGAAGTTGGCGGTAATCCATAACGGGATCATTGAGAACTATGTTGAATTGAAGAAGGAGCTTCTTGCTAAGGGGCATGCCTTCTCCTCTGAGACCGATACTGAATCAGTCGCACATCTACTTGGCGATGCCTTCAAAGAAAATGGTGGAGACCTAGCCGAAGCGATGAGAATGGTTTGTAAGCGACTTCGGGGCTCATTTACTTTGCTTGCTGTTCATAGTGATGACCCGAAGCGGATCGTGGGAGCTCGGCGAAACTCGCCACTAGTAGTCGGTGTAGGTAAAGGTGAGAATTTCTTAGCTTCTGATGTTGCAGCCTTTATCTCATCAACCAAGAGCGCGATGGAACTTGGGCAGGACCAGGTAGTGATTGTGACGCCAAGTGATGTGACTGTGACTGATCTTGATGGAAAGAAAGTTGAAGCAAAGAGTTATGAGATTACTTGGGATGCAGCGGCCGCTGAGCGAGGCGGATTCCAACATTTCATGTTGAAAGAAATCTTTGAACAACCTAAAGCAATCGCAGATACCTTGCTGGGACGCATTGAAGAGTCGGGGAAAGTCTCACTTCCTGAACTTGAATCGATGGCAGACGCGCTTGCAACAGATGTGGATCGGATATTGATACTTGCCTGCGGGACTGCGTTTCATGCCGGACTCATAGGGAAGTATGCGATTGAAGCTTGGGCGGGAATCGCATGCGATGTCGAGCTTGCATCCGAATTTCGATATCGCAGGCCAGTGCTTGATCCAAGAACTCTCGTCGTGACGATTTCACAATCGGGCGAGACGATGGACACTTTGATGGCCCTTCGTCATGCAAAGTCTTTGGGCGCGAAAGCGCTCTCGATTTGTAATACGCATGGTTCGACAATTCCGCGTGAATCAGATGCAGTGATCTATACCCATGGTGGTCCCGAGATTGCGGTAGCGTCGACGAAGGCGCTTTTGACGCAGGTGATTGCACTTCATCTTTTTGCCCTCTATCTCGGTCAGGTGTCGCAAGGGACGAGTGGCAAGCCGAGTAGCGCATCGAGCAAAAATTCAAGATCTACATTAAGTGCAAGTGAAGCTAAGAAGATTGGCAGTGAATTGCTGGGGCTTCCTTCGAAGGTTGAACAAGTACTTGAAACAGTCGAAGCCCTTCGCGAGATGACGCGTGGTTTCAAAGATGCCACTTCAGTGCTCTTTCTTGGAAGGCATGTCGGATTCCCTTCGGCACTAGAAGGTGCGCTGAAGTTGAAAGAACTTGCATATATGCATGCCGAAGGTTTTGCTGGAGGCGAACTCAAACATGGCCCGATCGCCTTGATTGAGAATGGAACTCCCGTGATTGCGATCATGCCACCTCTTGGAAGTGAGATTCGAGAGAAGATGGCGAGCAATATTCAAGAAGTCAAGGCACGTGGCGCGCATGTCATCGTGATAGCTGATACTGCGACAGATATTCCTGCAACAGACTTTGCTATTCGTGTTCCAGCGACCGATGAACTTTTACAGCCAATTCTCTCGATTGTTCCACTACAAGTTTTTGCATATGAGATGGCTCTAGTACGCGGAAATGATGTCGACCAACCAAGAAATCTTGCCAAGTCAGTAACTGTCGAGTAACTGTCCTTATTAGAGATGTGAGAAATAAAGAAGATATGTCCCTAGATCACCTTCCCTCTCGCCGGCGAGCGGAGATGTTTAAAGCCATCAAGGTGGCAGGGCTATTGATTTTTGGTTATATCGTCGTGACACTCTCGGTAGTCCTTGATACGCCGGTCAGAGCCTTTGATCAGTGGGTACATCGAATAGATATGCCGGATTACCCATGGCTCTGGGAATTCTTGGTGCGCAGAGTCGATGATCTTGGACTACGTGGATTGACTGCGCCAATACTGCTGATTGTGGCAATTGTTATTGGCCGTCGTTTTCAATCATGGCGACCGTTTAATCTCGCACTTCTAGCTTTGCTCCTTCTCAATCTTGTCGTTGGCGCATCAAAACTCTTCTTTGGTCGAACAAAACCTCGATTAAAAATCGATGAACTTTTTGCAGATGGCCTCAGCTATCCATCAGGACATTCCGCCAATGCACTATTGACCTGGGGTTTGATGGCTTATCTCATCTATCGCTACACACATAAAGAGCCGTTCCAAGGATTTCGACTTACCTGGGTTGTTGCCGGACTTTCTGTGGCCGTTTGCGCCGCATCAATTCTTCGCGACACTCACTGGGTATCAGATCTCGTAGGTGGATTGTTCGTTGGTGGTGCTCTCTTGGTTCTCATCATCGCGTTAGATCGCGCTTGGCCTTCGACAAAACAACCCTCGTGAACAGAATCTGTTGTACAGATTTGGGGTGGGAGAAGCGATGATCGAAGGAATAGGAATCGATCTTGTCGACATCTCACGGTTTAAAGTGACGCTCGAGCGAACACCGGCTGTGCGAACCCGCCTCTTCACCCAACGCGAGTTAGAAGCAAGTGACCTCAAAGGTGCAAGTAACGAGCGAGCTATGGTCTCCCTTGCGGGCAAGTTTGCGGCAAAGGAGGCGCTCTATAAAGCGCTGCACGTCGATGGGAATGTCCGCCATGCTCTCTCTTTCCATGAAGCAGAGGTCTTCAATGAAGCGAATGGCCGACCAGCATTCCTTTTCTATGGCGCACTTGCCACACTTCTCTCAGGAACGAAGGTCCACCTCTCTATCTCGCATGATGGTGCACTTGCCACAGCTTTTGTCATCATCGAACGGGTTTGAAACGGGATCAGAAACTTACGAAACAGGAATTTAGGAACGAAGGACTAGAGGCGAGCGGAGAGATATGAGTATGCGTGCGTTCGCTGAAATTGATCTTGCCGCCCTTCGATCGAATGTGGCGAAGATTCGGGAGCGAGCGGGAACTTCGCGAGTGATGGCAGTGGTGAAAGCCGATGCATATGGCCATGGATTAATCCCATGCGCAAGGGCTGCAATCTCGGGTGGTGCTCAGTGGCTTGGCGTAGCGCTCCTAGAAGAGGCAATTGCAATTCGAAGTGCGGGAATCAAGGCACGGACAATTGCATGGTTGGTGCCACCGAAGAGTGATCTCGATATCGCGATTCGAGAAGATATCGATCTTTCGATTCCATCGCGTGAGCACCTTGTTGATGTGATTTCTTCCGGTAGAAAAGTTGGCGTCGTCCCGCGAGTACATCTTGAGATTGATACTGGGATGAGTCGTGGTGGAGTGTTAAAAGAGTTTAAGGAATTAGTCAGCGCCTTGAAGTCAGCGAGTGATCGCCACGAGATCGAAGTCGTTGGTGTCTGGTCACATTTTGCTAGAGCAGATGAACCAGGAGAGCCGATGAGTATCGATCAACTCGCAAGATATCGCGAAGCGCTTGATTATCTCTTGGTTTCAGGCTTAGAAGTGAAGTTACAGCACATGGCAAATAGCGCCGCGATTTTCAATGACTCCCTCACTTCGCTAGCGCGTTTTGACATGGTCCGTGGAGGAATTGCCACATACGGATTAAGTCCTGATTTTAAGATGATGGGAAATTCGAATTCTTTAGGATTGAAACCGGTTATGACTTTGAAAGCGCAGTTGCAATTAGTGAAAGAAGTGCCTGCCGGTTCATCTGTTGGCTATGGTGGAACATATACGTTAAAGAGTGATACCAAACTCGGTGTCGTCGCAATGGGTTATGGCGATGGTATTCCGCGAAATAGCAATGACCGCGCCGGTGTATTTGTTGGTGGAAAGCGCGCACCTATTGCAGGACGCGTATCGATGGATCAATTCGTGGTGGATCTCGGTATCGACTCGAGTGCGAAATCTGGTGATTTGGTGACAGTTTTTGGCGATGGAACTACTGGGGAGTACACCGCAGATGATTGGGCTGTGGCTTCGGGGAGTATTAATTACGAGATCGTTACCCGAATCGGTCCACGAGTGCCTAGAATCCACCTTCATCATGAGTCAGACCATTCTTGAGATCGACTCACTCTCAGTTAATTTCGGTGGTCTTAAAGCCCTCAGTAACGTCTCGGTAAATCTTCGCGAAGGCGAAGTTCTTGGTCTAATCGGACCAAATGGTGCCGGTAAGACGACTCTCTTCAACGCTCTTAGTGGTTTTGTTCCGGCTGCGACTGGATCACTCAAACTCTTTGGAAGCGATCACAAGTGGCCACGTCCCGATCAATTAGTAAATCTTGGGATTGCAAGAACTTTGCAAGGCGTTGGACTCTTTCCTGAACTCACAGTCCTAGAAAATGTCATGCTCGGTGCTGATGTGTTAGCAAAGACCGGATTAGTCCGTGCGGCGCTTGGACTGACTAGACGCGATGAAGAGCGTCTCGCGCAGAAGGCTCAGACGATGCTCGGTCGAGTCTATGCCGGACATCTTGCGGATAGACGGGCAGATACGCTCTCATATCCAGATACAAAACGAGTTGCGATTGCCAGGGCTTTAGTCAGTGAACCAAAGATCTTGCTCCTTGATGAACCAGCGGGCGGCCTCGGCGCACAAGATATTGCCTGGCTCAATGGATTAATTCGAAATCTCACCTCAAGTTGTTCCATCATTCTCGTTGAGCATCATATGGATGTGGTGATGAGCGTCTGTAATCGAATTTATGTCTTGAACTTTGGCGAAGTGATCGCTAACGGAACACCAGAGCAAGTCAGAAATGACGACGATGTCATTGCTGCCTATCTCGGTGCGAGTGCAGCTCATGGTGGTGAGAAGTGACACTCAAAGTAGAGCGGCTTGTTGTTGAGCATGGTGCGATTCGTGCGATTGACGGGATTTCATTTGAGGTTGCTGAAGGTTCGCTTGCTGCTGTGATCGGATCGAATGGCGCCGGGAAGACGACCTTACTTCGCACTCTCTCAGGGCTTAAGGATGCAAAGCTTGGCAAAGTCAGTTGGATGGGTCGAGATATCACAGGCATGAAACCCGAAGATCTAGTTCGCCGTGGTCTTGCACATGTTTCAGAGGGCAAGTCAGTCATCCCTGAGCTAACGGTGAAAGAGAATCTCGCCCTTGGTGGGCTTTGGCGAAATAACAAAACAGAGTTAGCTCAATCAATCGAAGAAGTTGTTGAGATTTTTCCAAGGCTCGGAGAGCGGATGAGTCAAAGGGCTGACACCCTCTCAGGCGGAGAACGTCAGATGCTTGCGATTGGTCGCGCTCATGTCTCAAAGCCCTCACTCTTACTTCTTGATGAGCCATCCCTTGGTCTTGCGCCTCTTGTCGTCGAGCAGATATTTCAGACGATTGCCATGCTCTGTCGTGATCGCGGTATCACCGTCCTATTGGTCGAGCAAAATGCATTAGGTGCGCTCGCCATCGCAGATAAAGGAATCATCATCAATCTTGGCAAAGTGGTCGCTCAAGGTGACGCTAAAGAGTTAATCGACGATCCGGCGCTGCGGTCAGCGTATTTGGGGTACTGATGCAACAGGTAATCAATGTATTCCTGATCGGAATAAGTATCGGCTCGATCTATGCCTTGATGTCGTTGGCGCTGGTCTTGGTATGGCGATCGACCCGAGTGGTTAATTTTGCGCAGGCGGGTCAAGCGATTGTCACCACCTATGTAGCGTGGGAAGTAGTCAATCGAAGCGGTTCGTTCTTGATGGCATTCATCTTGGCGGTCGCCATCGGTGGCTTGATTGGTGGATTAGTCGAGAGCGGGATGATGCGAACGCTCTTCAAACATGCAAGTGATGGGCCGGTAGCCGCAGTTGCTCCAGTCATTGCAACTCTTGGACTTTTGGGAGTGATTCGTGCTCTGGTTGGACTTATCTGGACAAATGAAGGTAAGCGATTCGAATCACCGGTAAGCACAGCCGGATTTGTCATTGGCGATACCACTCTTCCGTTTTCACGGCTTAATCTCTTGATTATCTGCACCGCGGCGATTGTCATGATTGTCTTCTCGATTCTCTTTCAGCGAACAAATCTCGGTCTCGCACTTCGCGCCGCTGCATACAACCCAGAGATTGCACGGCTCTCTGGTGTGAAAGTTTCCATGACCAGAACTATTGGGTGGGTTTTTGCTGGCGCAGCTGGTGCCGTTGCTGGAATATTGGTTTCATCAAATGACACTTTGAATCCCTATTCACTCGATGTCCTCTTTGTTTTCGGTTTTGTCGCTGCAGTGGTCGGAGGACTCGAGAGTTTGGTGGGCGCAGTCGTTGGGGGATTAGTCCTTGGCGTTGGTCTCTCCTTTATCACTTTCTACTTAGGCACCTCGTTGGTCTTTCCAACAGCATTCATCGTCCTGGTAATCGTTCTCTTAGTGAGGCCCTCGGGAATTTTTGGTGTGAAGGGGGCGAGAAGTGCTTAAGCGAAAGCGAGAAGAAAGTTCGAAGCGCGAACATAATCCTTATCGTCGCCGCGTCCTCTTCTTCCTTCTTCTTGGTTGGGGGCTCTTACTACTCGGTGATCGAGTAAGTGAACTTCGCGTTTATCAAGGTGCGTTGATCGCCATCTATGCACTTGCAATTGGCTCACTTATTCTCTTGACCGGATATTCCGGTCAGTTGTCCCTCGGTCAAGGTGCTTTCATGGCCATTGGCGCATATGCGGCTGCGCTGACACAAATTTATTTACAACCACCTCTGATCGTCACTTTTATTGCTGCAGTAGTTGTCGCTGCACTTTTCGGAGCAATCATCGGTGGTGGTGCAGCTCGACTAAGTGGTCCCTATCTTGCGGGAACAACTCTCGCACTTGCGCTAGGTCTTCCCACTCTTGCAAATCTTTTTTCTTTTCTCGGTGGTGAGACCGGACTTTATTTTGATGTAGGTATTGCGCCAGAAAGATTTGGCGCAGAGTTCACTTTGTATAAGTGGTTCTTCTGGATTGCAGCACTTGCAACTTTGATCATGCTCTTCTTCATTCAAAACATTCTCAAGAGTCGATATGGCCGGGCATGGAAAGCCGGAAGAGCAAATGCCGCGGCAGCGCAGCTAGTCGGTCTTCATGTCGGCAGGCGCAAAGTTTTGGCATTCACCATTAGCGCAGGGGTGGCGGGCTTGGCTGGGGCTTTGCTGGGTATGGTTTCACTCGTCGCACCCTCTACTTTCACGCTTAGCCTCTCTTTTGCCATCATTACCGGGGCTGTACTTGCGGGTCTGACCAGCCTTACGGGTAGCATTTTGGGCGGTTTAGTCCTTGTGATCATCCCCGAGATCGCAGAGATGGTTTCAGGCAACTTCGGTGAGTCTGAGGCAGTCACAGCGAATATCCCAGGGCTTATCACCAGTCTGCTCTTGATCCTGACGGTGCTCTTCACGCCGAATGGGCCAGCTGAGCAGTGGCACCACCATAAGGAGAAGAAGAAACAGAGAGCGTTATAGAAGGCGCACTAAATTTTTTTCACTGAAAGGTGAACAGCACGATAAGTACAAGTAAATATGAGACAACTTAATAATGATGAAGTTCGCTCTACCCCCTAACGGAAGGAAAAAGGAATGATCGGTTCATTTCGCAAGAAGGGCCTTGTGGCCGCTTCTGCGATTGTGGCGATAGCTGGCCTCACGCTTACGGCAGTACCTGCACAGGCGGCCGAAGTCGGCGTCACCGCGACCTCCATCAAGATCGGAACCACAGTGCCGTTGACCGGTATTGCTGGACCTGGTTACGCGAAGGTCGCCCCTGCTATGAAGGCTTACTTCGACTATGTGAACGCCAACGGCGGAATCAATGGTCGCAAGATCGAATTCATCATCAAAGATGATCGATATCTCCCACCAGTCTCAGTAGAGAAGACAAACGAATTGATTCTCAAGGATAAAGTCTTTGCGATTGTCGGAGCGCTCGGCACTGCGAATAACCTTGCAGTCAACAGCCGCGTTCGACTTGGATCGCGCGGCGTTCCTTCTCTCTTCGTCAACACTGGTTTCAGCGGATTCGCTGATAAGAAGAAGTTCCCAACTCTTTTCCCACTCTTCTCTTCCTATCGCATGGAAGCGAAGATCATGGGTCAGTACATTAAAGAGAACTTCGCCGGCAAGAAGATCGGCCTGATCTATCAGAACGATGACTTCGGTGCAGATGCCCTTAAGGGTTTCGAGAGCGCTGGCGTTAAGTTCGATGTGAGCCTTCCATATGTTTCTGGAACTCAAGGACCGGCCACGGCAACTACATGGATTCAGAAGATGGCAGCAGCGAAAGTTGAAGTTGTTTATGTCTTCGGTGTCACCACAGCGACTGCAGCAGCAGTCGGTGTCGCAGCGGCAGCCGGGTACAAGCCACAATGGATCTTCGGATCGGTCGGTGCTGATGCGACAACAATCGTCGGTCAGACCACAGTTCCAGTTGCACTCCTCAATGGCGCACTCTCGATGTCATTTATGCCTGATGCGGCAGATACATCGGATGAGTACGTCAAGTTCTTCCGTGAGGTGAACACCAACTACAACAACAATGCGACCTTTGATAACAACATCATGGCCGGTATGAACGGCGCCATGATGGTTGCTCAGGCACTCAAGGCAGCGGGTACAAATCCCACTCGAAAGAGTCTGATTGCAGCGATTGAGAGCAAGGGTTCAACCTTTGCAAGCGCTGGTTATCCAC
>RGOY01000033.1 GCA_010028225.1 Actinomycetota bacterium | reverse complement strand
AAGTATCCAAAGTCCGACATGACCGAATCGAGATTCAAGGCTCAGATCCACTTGATTCAGATATAACAATTTGGGCAGCAGGAGTTACTGGCGTTCCTGTAATGAAAAAGTTATCTATCCCTACAGAGAATGGCCGTGTGAAGATTGATCCCACACTTCAAGTCGCAAACTATCCCTCAATCTGGGCAATCGGAGATATCGCTGGAGCAAAAGATAAAAGTGGCAGATTTCTTCCCATGGTCGCACCCGTTGCAATGCAACAGGCACGATTCGTTGCATCTCAGATTGCCAACGTTGCAGAGGGAAAGCAGATCGAGGAATTCAAGTATCGAGATAAGGGTTCGATGGCAACAATCGGTCGACATAAGGCAGTAGTGGAGGTAGGCAGATACCGGCAAAGCGGTGTCATCGCCTGGTACGCCTGGCTCTGGTTACATCTCTTCTATCTGCTCGGTGGCCGCAACAAGATAGGAACGATGGCCGATTGGACCTGGAATTACCTTACTTTTGATCGCGGAAATAGACACATCATGGATGGTGCCGAGGTATGAGCTACATAGACCTTCGTGGTCATCAAGTGTGGAGCGTTGAGTACAAACCGCTCTTCAAAGCTCGCAGTGAGAAGGTAGTTCTTCTACATGGTGGACTGAGTGCGACTGAAGATTGGGATCATGCAATTCTTCCTGCAATAAAGAAGGAATTTCATGTCTATGGTTATGACCGAACGGCTCATGGACGAACGAAGGTACGAGAAGGTTTCTATCATTTCGACTTTCAGTGCGATGAAGCGATTGCCTATCTAGAAGATGTTGTCAAAGGTCCAGCTCACCTGATCGGGTGGAGTGATGGCGGAATTATTGCTCTCTATGTTGCGCTCAAGCGGCCAGATCTGGTGAAGTCAATCGTGGCCATTGGAGCGAACTATCACTACGACTGCGGGGCGATCCACGATGTCTTGACTATCGAGATAAGTGATGAAGATAAATCAAAGTTTGTAGAGCGATCTGGACAAGATCCAGAGTTACTCGAAGTGATCGTGCGTAAAGCCTACGAAGTCTGGGCGACTGAGCCGAATCTCACCCTTAAAGATTTGGGGCGGATAACTGCACCAACATTGATACTTGCAGGAGATGATGAACCTTTCACGAGTGAGCACACCTTCTCGATGTACGAAGCACTGCCTAATGCAAGGCTCGCAATAATTCCTGGAGCATCACACTACGTTCCAAAGGAGAAGCGAGCGCAGACGCAAGCAGCAATCAAAGACTTCTACCAAGATCTTCGAAGCGGTGTTCACTACCCGATGACGCGGTGGCCTAATCGTCGAAAGGCCGAAACCGAGAGATTACGAGGGGACTCGTAGGACTGCCGGTGCGCCTTCGGGAACAACCGGGTTCTTAGGTGGGACTGCTCTGATTCGAAGATAAGGGCTTCGTTGTGGCGGCCTTGGATCAGCTTCACCTTTATTCGGCCAGAACGAGAGCGCCCGCTCTGCTTGTGCTGTGATTGTCAAAGACGGATTAACTCCTAGATTTGCGGTCAGAGTTGAGCCATCGACGATATGCAGAGTCGGGTAATTCCAGACTCGGTGATACGGATCGATCACACCTTTGGATTCATCACTTCCGATAACACAGCCACCGACAAAATGTGCCGTGAATGGCGCATCAATCAAGTCGCCAATGTGACCGCCAGCCTCACCGCCATACTTTGACGCGATCTTTCGTGCCACTTCATTCGCAACGGGAATATAGGTCGCATTGGGATGCTCTGAGTCATTCTCAGAGGTCAGCCGCCATCCAAATATTCCACGCTTTGATTTCACTCTGATTGAACTATCAACGTTCTGCATCACCAGAGCAATGACTGCTCGTTCACTCCAGCGTTTAACATTCAAGATCTTGCCGAGAAGTGAGGGCCTTCTCACCAAGGATTTGAGCCAGGCACGACGCCTCTCTTTTGCACTGTATCCATCCGTCATGATGGTTTGAAGCAATCCCATCAAGTTGCTTCCTTTGCCATAACGGACTGGCTCGACATGGGTCCGCTCATCGGGAAAGAAAGAAGAGGTGATCGCTGCGCCACGGCTGAAGTCAATCTTTCTATCGTTCATTATCGCGCCAGTAAGCGATTCACTATTGGTCCGAGAGAGATTGCCAAGGGTCGATGAGATCTTAGGAAGTGATCCGCTCGATCGCATTCGGTGCAGTAACTTCTGAGTGTTATAGGTTCCTGCTGCGACAATCACTTGATCTGCGGTGAAAGTTCTACCCGGTCCAAACCAGGCGCCACTTGACCGCGTCTTGACCTTCCACACTGAGTTTTCGTGTGCAAGTCCAATAACAGTTCTACTGGCGAAGACTTTCGCACCAGCATTTTCTGCGAGATAGAGATAGTTCTTCACCAGAGTGTTCTTTGCATTCTCTCGACACCCAGTCATGCATGATCCGCACTGAATGCAGCCACGTCGCTCTGGACCAACGCCACCAAAATATGGATCGGCACTAACCTTTCCAGCTTTTCCAAAATGTACGCCCAGGGGTGCGAGCTTGAATGTCTCACCAACACCCATCTCATTTGCTACTTCTTTCATCGCCTCATCACTCGGTGAATGAAATGGATTGGTCTCAACCCCAAGCATCCGGCTCGCCTGGTCATACCAAGGATCAAGCTCGCTCTTCCAATCGGTGATGGCTGACCATTGACGATCATTGAAATAAGAATCAGGTGGTCGATAAAGAGTGTTCGCATAGACAAGTGAACCGCCACCGACTCCGGCACCAGCAAGGATCAACACATCAGGGAGCGCATGGATTCGTTGGATTCCATGAAGCCCAAGTCGCGGAAAGTAGAGAAACTTTCTGATTCGCCAACTTGTCTTTGGAAAATCTTCATCACGAAATCTTCTTCCAGCCTCGATGACAGCTACGCGATAGCCTTTTTCGACAAGTCGAAGCGCCGCAACAGAACCACCGAAACCTGAACCGACGATTAATACATCGAAATCTGACACCCGGACATGGTAGCGAGGCGATTGCCCTCTAATCGAAGAGTTGGGTTGGTATCCCCTCGGATTCAAGCTGGCCGTGGATTTTCTTGAACTTACTCATGACCGCTGGGTGAGCAAAAGCCTCGCGCCAGTTTCTATTCAAGATTCGCTCTGCCTTCACCTCGGATTCGAAGAACTCACGCATGTTCAGGTCATCCTCAATGTCTAAGAAAGACAAGACACGTGCGTATTGCGTGTTGCGATCCAAAGCCGCGAACTCCTCCAAATAGATCTCGATGTAGCTCTCTGGTGGAATCGAGAGCAGAGCTTGGTGTGACTCTCTCACTCTATTTCGCCACCAGAAAATAGCCTTCATTGGATCTTTAGGACCCCAAGGCTCTTTCAAAACCGATGCAATCGTGTCACGTCCATCTCGCTTCATATGTATGAATTTGGCTTGAGGTAAAAACTTATAAATACGTGCGGCTTGGAAGATATTCGGTGGAGATGTATCGACCCAGATTGGCTCTCCAAAATTGTTGACTTGACTATCAATCATGGTCCAGAAGAATCTGCGAGCCCCTGATTCAAGTTGGTCTCGCTTAGAAGATTTCAAAGCCGAGAGCGCTTCTTCACGTATCTCTTCCGAGACGCCACTCGATAAACCTGGGCTTTTTCCTGATCCAGTTTCCGGGGCCCACCAACTTCCCCTCAATCGTCTCTCAAATTTTCGCCAGAGCAGAATGTTGTCGACAAAATCTGATGCAGAGAGGATTCTTTTATGCAGACTGCGGTTTCTACGCTCGCGGGCCTCAGGCCTTCGACCATATAAAAGATCTAGTAACCCTGCGTTGCCGGCCAAGAATTTGATCTCTATCGGTTTACTGGCGCGAATTTTGCGATGACGATTAAGCATTCGTCCCATGATTGTGGTACCACTGCGGCCGGTACCACCAACGAAAATCAAGGATGTCGCGTCACTCGTCATACCTGGTCAAGATATCGCTACAGGGATTCGCTTTCGCTAGCTCTTACTGGAGTTCACGCATCGTTCACGGAAAGTAAAACTTCCATAAACTTTAATGAAGCGGTACCCACCTAAATTGAAAGCATGAAGCCCCAAAAAAGTGCTCTTATGGAAAAAAGACCGGGGCTTCCGACTGTAATTCTCGCGACCAGCAACGGAGTCGGGATGGGGCACCTCGCCCGTGCCAGCGCAATTGCACAGGACTTGGTCGAAGAAGCCAATGTTGTCATCGTCTCAATGGCTGGTGCAGTTGCTGAGGTTGGAGAGTCCATGGGGATTCCCGTGGAGTACATCCCCGGAAGAGATCGCGGGTTGATGCCGGCAATTAAGTGGGATGCATACCTTCGCGACCGCTTAGTAGCTCTCATCGATGAGACCAATGCTGTTGCCATGGTCTTTGATGGCGTCGTTCCCTACCCAGGAGTTATTGCAGCCCGCAGCATGAGACCACGACTGAAGTTGATTTGGATGCGTCGAGGCCTTTGGCAACAAACACCGCAAAAGCATCTCCTTCCTTTACAGTCCCGACTCATGGATCTCATCATCGAACCGGGAGATTTTGCGTTCGAGTATGACCATGGGCCTACGTCGAAGAGACATGATGCTAAGCGAATCGCCCCCGTTACTTTATATAAAAAAGACTTTGCCCTAGCTCGAGCACGAGCAAGAAAGAAATTGGGACTGAATCTAGAGAAGCCTGCCGTCTTGGTCCAGATGGGAACCGGTGACCTGGACTTTAACTCGAAGCTAACTGCCGCGCTCAGAGGTCTGCAAAGTTGGCGTGGCGTTCAGGTAGTAATGACGAAGGAGCCAGTCGATAGCACCGGAAAATCTTTGATACCTGAAGGAATGAATGTGCATGTAGTCCGCTACTTTCCATTGGCGGACGTCTTGCACGCGTTTGATGGAGCTGTCGCTGCTGCTGGCTACAACAGCGTCCACGAACTTCTTCCAGCAGGAATTCCTACTGTTTTCGTGCCAAATGTTCGGGGAACAGATAATCAAGAAGCTCGTGCGCGGTGGTGCGCCGACTATGGCTTCGCTCTGTATGCCAATCCATTGAATCCAAATGAGATCACAAGAGTTGTACGTCTACTACGTGATGCAAATGTACGGCGTGAGTTAATCGACGCCACCAGCTACCTTCCATCGGCTACAGGTGCAGCGGAATCAATGAGTGAAATAATGAATGTCGTAATGAAATCTTCTCAAGGATTAACTTTCCGAGGTAGCTATTTCATCTATCTGCTTCGAACTCAACTATCGCGCAGACTACGCTTTGCAGCTTTCAGCGCTCTACGACATCTGTCACTCCTCTATCGCATGACGGTCCCGCGGGTGGGCGCACCGGTTCCAACACTTGATCTGACTCCTCCAATATTTTCTCAGACCCAAACATCTTCTGAACTTCGCCCTCTTATCAAAAGTCAACGAAGGTTTGAGCATGTTCTAACTGGGGCCAGCTCCAGCTATTGGAAAGTTAGGCAAGAGATTGCTGCACGGGCCTTCGGTTCATCTATTTACATCCATACTGACGATAAGAGTGAACAAGAAGAAACTGTGTTGCTCGCAAATCGTCAGATTCTGGAACAGGCAATTCGCTGAGGATTTTCTGGCCAAATGCGTTATCTTCGCCGAATGCGGCTAGGGGTCTTGGATGTCGGTTCAAATACCGTGCATCTGCAGGTTATTGATGGACACCGCGGTGCAAGACCCGTTCACACTTCAAGTTTTAAAACCGAACTTAGACTCACAGACTTTCTGGATAATGAAGGGAATATTTCAAACAAGGGAATCGCTTCGCTGACAGATGTCATCGCCGAGTCTGTAGCCCAAGCTGAGCGATTAGAGACTGATGAGATTCTGGCTTTTGCAACTTCTGCGATAAGAGAAGCGCACAATGGTTCAGAAATAATAGATTCACTTAATCAAGAATTTGGAATCGATCTTCAAGTTCTTTCGGGTGAAGAGGAAGCGAGTTTTACTTTCCTTGCCGTTCGAAGATGGCTTGGTTGGTCGAGTGGAGACCTCCTAGTCATTGATATCGGTGGAGGCTCTCTCGAAGTTGCAGCCGGCAGTGATGAATCTCCCGAATTGGCCCACTCTTATCCTGTCGGAGCAAATCGAATGACACGCAAATTCTTGAAGGGCGATCCATTCACGAATAAGAGTCTCGTGGCACTTGAGGATCACTTTGAAAAGACACTAAAGAGCCTGGTTGAGGAGCTTTCACCATTCAATAGTTTCAGAGTCATTGGTACCAGCAAGACCTTGCGAACGCTGGCACGTATTTCCCGTGAATTCTTTGACACTCCAGATGGAGTGATCGAGAGCAAGTCACTAGAGGTTATGACCAAGCGACTTGCTGGCATGACTGTTGCGGAAAGAGCGAAGCTTCCTCGAGTGTCGACCAATCGCGCTGACCAACTTGTTGCTGGGGCGCTCCTGGCTAGATATCTCGTTCGCGAACTCGCGATTCCATTGATTGAAATCTGCCCATGGGCACTTCGAGAAGGTATCGTCTTGCGAAGGCTTGATTGGCTTAGCGGGAGCGGTTAAACCACTCTCAAGTACTTTTGAGGTGATCAATCTCCCTAATCTTCCCATTGCTCCGATGCAATATGAACGCATCGCCTTTCCCTAACGAAAAATCCCCTTTATACATATCAAGTCTTCTCGCCATTTTCTTTATTATTTTGGTGAGCATGGGATTATGACCACAGACCAGAACTGATTGGTCAAGCTTGAACAGGTTCTCAATATATTTTGCTGTGCTTGTCCTATCTCGGTGATACTCGTATTCACTCAATTTTGCACTCACGACTAGTTCGACACCAAGAGCCTGCGAAATCGGTCGGGCCGTGTCCAAACATCGAATCGCGTCTGAAGTGTGAATGGCGCTGAGGCCAAACGGATGCAAAGTATCTATCAACTTACGCACCTGGCGGTGACCTTCCTCAGTGAGTGGCCTATCTCCATCATCACCACTCCACTCCTTCCGATCAAGGGCTCTCGCGTGTCTCAGTAAGATCAATGGAGTCGTATCTCGCTTCAATTTCATGAAAGATTTGACTATATGCCGATCATCTTTGATGGTCAGCCTCTCAAGAGCTTTTTTCGGTGAAAGCCAGAGCAGCTCGTCAACTTCACTTCGGTCAAAACTCTGATCATCGCCATCGACAACCTGTGTTGACCAATAGCGGACAACCTTGGGAACTCCATTGACTTCGTAGAACGTATCGCCGATGTAGGGACCGAATCGCGTCAATAGGCCAGTCTCTTCTCTTATTTCTCGAAATGCGCAGGCTATGAGCGTCTCGCTGCCCTCCACCTTCCCTTTTGGAAGAGTCCAGTCGTCGTAAGCCGGTCTATGTATGACTACGACTTCAATTTTTCCTTCAGGGTTTCGTCGCCAGACAACGGCTCCCGCCGCCATGATCACGTCTTCTTCATCCCTGATCACTGTCTTCCCCTCCGTCGGGAGATTTCTGCTTCTTGCAGGTCAATGAGGGGCTGGCCACTCTCATCCTTGTGCTTTCGAACCCACCGCGTTCCATCAGTCAATTCCCAACGAGAAACTTCGTCACTGAAAGCGGCAACGAATTGTCGATCCAATTCAATTTTATGTTCGGGGCGCTTAATCCGGACTAACGCTTCAACTCGACGATCTAAGTTACGTTCCATTAAATCTGCACTGCCAATGAAATATTCATCGGTCCCACCATTGGCAAAGTGAAATATCCGAGAGTGTTCGAGGAATCTACCTAGAGTCGAGCGAACTCGAATCTGATCCGATACTCCAGGAATTCCGGGTTGAATCGCGCAAATACCTCTTACCCACAGTTCAATTGGCACCCCGGCTTGCGAAGCTTGATAAAGATGATCACAGAATTGCTCATCGACTAGCGAATTCAATTTCATGCGAATTCGAGCGGGTCTGCCGGCTTGATGGTTTTCAACTTCTAGATCGATTAAGTCAAGCAACCCGCTTCGTATCGTCCTTGGTGCTACTAGAAGTCTTGAATAGTGAGCGTCAGGAGCATATCCAGAAAGTTGGTTGAAAAGTCTTGTCAGATCTTCACCTAGTTCAGGGTCGGCGCTCAATATCCCCAAGTCATCGTAGATTCGTGCAGTTTTTGGATTGTAATTTCCAGTTCCAACGTGGCAGTACCGTCTGATTCCATTTGCCTCTTCGCGAACCACAAGCGAGAGTTTTGCGTGCGTCTTAAAACCTAAAAGTCCATAAACGACGTGCACGCCTGCTTCTTCCAGTTTTCTGGCCCAACGCACATTAGCCAGTTCATCAAAACGAGCTCGGAGTTCAACCACAGCAAGCACCTGCTTTCCGCTGGCGGCCGCCTCAATCAACGCCTCCATCAAAGGAGAGTCGCCAGAAGTTCGATAAAGAGTCTGCTTGATGGCGAGAACCTGGGGATCTCGTGCTGCCTGTTGCACAAATCTAACCACCGAGTTTGAAAATGACTCATAGGGGTGGTGCAACAGAACCTCGCTTACTGAAGAAAACTTTCCAAATCGCTGCCCAGGGACTTCGAAATCAGCGAAGAAATTTAGGGCGGTCAGATCTAGTGGTTCAGATACGCGGATAACTTCGTTAAGGTCGATATCCATCTCATCAGCCAGAGTTACCAATAACTCCGGTTTTATGTTTTCATCAACTTCAAGCCGTACTGGCGGGCCAAATCTGCGCCGTTGAAGTTCCTGCTCTAAAGTTGAAATCAAACTATCAGTCTCTTCTTCTTCAAGGTCAAGATCAGCATTTCTTGTTAGACGGAATGCGTGGTGATCCAAAATCTCCATTCCTGGAAAAAGTTGGTGCAACTGAGCAGCAATCACCTGTTCAAGTGGAAGATAGCGAGGAGCTACGCCTCTTCGGGTTGGAATAAATCGTGGCAGATTTGTTGGTACTTTTATTCTGGCAAAAGACTCCTCGTCCAAGCCGGGTTGACGAACGACGACTGCAAGATTGAGTGAGAGTCCCGAGATGTACGGGAATGGACGCGATGGATCCACTGCAAGTGGGGTGAGGACCGGAAAGATGAGGCGTTCGAAAATTCCGTTAACTTCGATGATTTCATCTTCTTCAAGGTCTTTCCAGTTGACCAATTCAATGCCAAGGTTCTTGAGAAGTGGGTTAATTTCGTTCTGGAAGAGATCTGAGTGCTTCTTGGCTAAATTCTTTGCACGGTCCGCGATGGTACTCATCAGCTGGGTGGGGGAATATCCTGCTGAGTTAGAACTGGAAACTCCCGCAGCAATCAACTCCTTTAAAGTTGCCACTCGAACCATGTAGAACTCGTCTAGATTAGATGCAAAGATTGCTAGGAATCGTGCTCTTTCCAGTAGGGGCAAATTCTCATCCTCAGCCAACTCAAGCACGCGTTCGTTGAAATCAAGCCAACTAAGTTCGCGGTCCGTGTACTGAAAACGAAGCATCGGACAACCTTCGGTGTTGACAGTGAATGGAAAGTGAACAAGGGGCATACACGTCCCAAAGCGAAGGTGAGATTCAGATGGCTACGTCAGATTATTGGAAGTGTCCTTCGCATCAACTGATAGGACTGCCCTGGCTTTATTCGACTTGGTTTTGGCTCGCCGGACTTCTCAAACCCAATTCGTTCATAGGCTTCAATCGCAACCAAGTTATTCGGCCAAACACCCAGTCCCTGCACTTGCCAACCTTTGGACCTGCACTCTTGGTCAAATCGATCCATCAATAGATGAAGTAACCCCTGTCTTCTATATGAAGGATCTACCCAGCAACTAAAAAGCCAACAGTCAGTTCCCCTGCCGGCTTCTCGATCACTGATTGCCATAAGACCGATTGCTTTTTCATCTTCAAGAAGCGCGAACCAGTAATCTTGATTGAGAACTTCAAGCCATTCTTCTTGACTGCGCCGGCTCTCTACTTCAAAGTCGCCCGCAAACCAGTCAGGGCTCTCAGTGAGTGCAGCAAGGCGTAGATCCTTCAGTAGTTGCCATTGCTGCGAATTGATTCGCTCAACAATAAACATTGCGCATAAATTCCGAGATACTGAGCATCAACGCTGACTCATCTCGTCGTATCTGAAGTTTCTTCCATCGCCCGCAAATCCTCTTCGGCCGTGGGAATCCGATCTGCATTTGCAAGTGCTCTCTTACCTAATGTGATGATGAAAAACCCAATGAAGAGCGCGATGGTAGTGATGAAGAGGCAGTAACGTGGAGAGAGATGTTCTGAGATAAATCCACCTGCAGCGATTGCGAGCGCAGCGGCAGAGCCTTCGATCGTCCAGAGCCAAGCTAGCGCTTGTACTGCAGTTCCTTTTGGTCTCACCGCTTCAGTTATCTCCCAATAGAAAACTTGTTGAGCTCCTCCTAGAAATGCTAGGAAAGCGACGGTAACTCCAAGGCTCCAGTCAAAGTGTGTAAATGCAAGTGGTATCGACAAGATCGCCCAGAGAAGATAATTAAGACGAAATGCTTTAAATGCAGAAACTTTGCGACTCAAAGTACCTGCTATCAACCCACCCACCACATTGAACG
>RGOY01000032.1 GCA_010028225.1 Actinomycetota bacterium | reverse complement strand
ACTCGATATGCGCGACCTTCGCTGGAATTCCATCTTTATCGTTACGGATGAAGTCGACGACTCGGAAGGCGCGCTTATGTCCGCCACCTTGATGGCGAGTGGTGATGCGACCCTGGGCGTTACGGCCACCCTTGGAATTGATCGGACGGATCAACGACTTTTCAGGAGTGGAGCGCGTGACCTCAGCGAAGTCGGCAACACTCTTACCTCGAGTGCCTGGCGTCTTCGGCTTGTACTTTCTCAGTGCCATGTCCTTGCTTCTCCTTTGTCGTTCTTCGCTTCAGTGAATTCTTTTTGTTATCCCGTGGGAATCCATTTCGGTTAGCCGAGAGGCTTATCCGACTGGACCTCCGAAGATGTCGATTCGTTGTCCAGGGGCAACCGAGACAATTGCGCGCTTGGTGTCCTTGCGCTTGCCCTTGCCGAAACGGTTGACCTTCATCTTTCCTTCGCGGTTGATGGTGTTGACCTTGAGGACCTCGACCTTGAATACCTTCTCGACCGCGATCTTGATCTCGGTCTTGTTGGCATCTGGTGCAACAAGGAATGTGTACTTGTTCTGATCGAGCAACCCATACGACTTCTCAGAGACGACAGGTGCGATCAAGACGTCGCGATAATCCTTCATGCTGAGACCTCGACTTCGCTCTCACGGGCAACAGCAGTGACTGACTTGCCCTTTGCTGGACCTTGGACGAACTCATCGATCGCGTTCTTCGAGAAGATCACATCATCTGCAACGACGACGTCGTAGGCATTGAGTTGATCAGATGCGATCAAGTGAAGGCCATCGACATTGCGAAGCTTGACCCATACTGATTCCTCAGTACGAGAGAGAACGACGAGTGAACGCTTGCGGTCAGTGAATTGACGGACTGCAGTGATTGCGCCCTTTGTGTTCGGTGCCGAGACGATGCCATCGACGATGTGGATTCGCTCGTTGCGTTGACGATCAGAGAGGACTCCGGCGAGCGCAGCCTTGATCATCTTCTTCGGTGTGCGCTGGTCGTAAAGACGTGGCACTGGACCATGAGCAACACCACCGTGACGCTGATTTGGTGAACGAGTCGAACCCTGACGTGCGCGACCAGTTCCCTTCTGCTTGAACGGCTTCTTTCCACCACCGCTAACTTCGCCACGATTCTTCGCCTTATGTGAACCTTGGCGCGCAGCAGCAAGTTGTGCGGTAACGACTTGGTGGATCAACGGGATGTTGACCTGTACATCGAAAATCTCAGCAGGAAGTGCGAATGTCCCGGTCTTCTTACCGGCGACATCTTTGATATCTACAGTTAATGACATCATGCACCTGCCTTCTGCGTAGTTTCACTTGCAACACTCTTTGAAGCGGTTCGAAGGAACACTGTTGTGCCAATCGCGCCAGGCAGTGAGCCGCTTACCAGGATGATGTTCTTCTCAGCATCGACTTTGACGACCTTGAGATTTTGCATCGTGACAGTCTCGATACCCATACGACCCATCATTCGCTTTCCTTTGAAAACGCGACCTGGGGTGGTTCGGTTACCGATAGATCCTGAGGTGCGGTGCTTTCGCTCGACACCGTGGCCGTCGCCGAAACCGCGGAAGTTGTGACGCTTCATAACGCCAGCAGTTCCCTTTCCGAGCGAAGTACCGGTTGCATCAATGACATCACCTGCGGTGAATACATCGGCCTTGATCTCTTGGCCGACGGAATATGAGTTAGCGGCAGAGGTACGAAGCTCTGCGACATCTTTGCGAGGAGTGACGCCAGCCTTGGCGAAATGGCCAGCCTCTGGCTTTGCCACTTTACGTGGATCGATGGCACCGAATGCCAACTGGATCGCTTCGTATCCATCCTTCTCGATGGTTCTAATTTGAGTGATGACACATGGTCCTGCTTCAACCACGGTCACAGGAATCACCTTGTTCTGCTCATCGAAGACCTGAGTCATGCCGAGCTTGGTGCCAAGGATTCCCTTGATCGCCGCGCTATGCGCTTGAGTGTTTTTCATCGGTCTTCCCCTTAGAGCTTGATCTCGATATCGACGCCAGCAGGGAGATCCAGACGCATCAACGAGTCGACGGTCTTTGGCGTCGGGTCGATGATGTCGATGAGGCGCTTATGGGTGCGCATCTCGAAATGCTCGCGGCTGTCCTTGTATTTGTGTGGAGAGCGGATGACGCAGTACACGTTCTTCTCTGTGGGCAGCGGTACTGGGCCCGCGACAGTCGCCCCGGTGCGCTCGACGGTTTCCACGATCTTCTTCGCGGAAGAGTCGATCACCTCATGGTCGTATGCCTTGAGCCTGATGCGGATCTTCTGTCCGGCCATCTTTTCTCCTTCTTCGGGTCCTGCTCTTTGAAATCTTTTTCAAAACTTCGTCTTCGCCTTACGGTGGGGCTTTCGCCCCACCGAGGCTCACACGAGAGTTACTGCGTTACTACTTTGATCCCTACTTCTTAATCTTGGTAACGCGACCTGCGCCGACGGTACGACCGCCTTCACGGATAGCGAAACGAAGACCCTCTTCCATAGCAATTGGCTGAATCAAAGCGACGGCCATTTCGACGTTGTCGCCTGGCATCACCATGTCCTTGCCTGCTGGAAGTGTCACAACGCCAGTCACGTCAGTTGTACGGAAGTAGAACTGAGGACGGTAGTTGTTGAAGAACGGGGTGTGACGACCGCCTTCATCCTTGGAAAGGATGTAGACAGATGCATCGAATTCAGTGTGTGGAGTGATCGAACCAGGCTTGCAGCAAACCTGACCGCGCTCAACATCTTCACGCTTGAGACCACGAAGCAAGAGACCGACGTTCTCGCCTGCTTGACCCTCATCGAGGAGCTTGCGGAACATTTCGACACCGGTGACAACAGTCTTCTGTGAAGTGTCGCGGATACCGACGATTTCGATTTCTTCGTTGACCTTGACGATACCTCGCTCGATACGACCAGTGACAACGGTGCCACGGCCAGTGATGGTGAAGACGTCTTCGACTGGCATCAAGAACGGCTTCTCTGTCTCACGAGCTGGTGTTGGGATGAACTCATCGACTGCTGCCATGAGATCCATCAACTTGTTACCCCACTCAGCATCACCCTCGAGCGCCTTGAGTGCAGAGACTCGAACGATCGGAGTGGTGTCGCCTGGGAACTCGTACTTCTTGAGGAGGTCACGGACTTCCTCTTCGACGAGCATCAAAATTTCTTCATCATCAACCATGTCGGACTTGTTGAGTGCGACGACGATTGAAGGAACGCCAACCTGACGTGCAAGGAGGACGTGCTCCTTTGTCTGTGGCATTGGGCCATCGGTCGCTGCGACTACGAGAATCGCACCGTCCATCTGTGCCGCACCAGTGATCATGTTCTTGATGTAGTCGGCGTGGCCTGGGCAGTCGACGTGTGCATAGTGGCGCTTCTCAGTCTGATACTCGATGTGAGCGATTGAGATCGTGATACCACGCTGACGCTCTTCAGGCGCCTTGTCGATCTGATCAAATGGGGTGAATGGGTTGACATCGGGATAGCGGTCATGAAGTACTTTCGAGATCGCCGCAGTAAGAGTTGTCTTACCGTGGTCGATGTGACCGATGGTGCCGATGTTCACGTGCGGTTTTGTCCGCTCGAACTTCGCCTTTGTCACTATCTATTCCTCTTTCTTCTCTCGTGTGTGTTGTTACTCGCCGCGAACCTTCGCGATGATTTCCTTCGAAACTGCCGCTGGAACTTCAGCGTAAGAATCGAATTGCATCGAGTAGGAAGCGCGACCCTGGGTCTTGCTTCGTAGATCTCCGACATAGCCGAACATCTCCGAAAGTGGGACCAGTGCCCTCACAACGCGGGCACCAGAACGCTCGTCCATAGCCTGGATCTGGCCACGGCGAGAGTTGAGGTCGCCGATGACATCACCCATGAAATCTTCAGGAGTGACAACTTCGACGGACATCATCGGCTCGAGCAGTGCAGGAGAGGCCAAACGAGCCGCTTCCTTGAATGCTGCGATACCGGCGATCTTGAAGGCGAGTTCCGATGAATCGACATCGTGATACGCACCATCAAGAAGAGTTACGCGGACATCAGTGAGTGGATATCCAGCAAGTGGTCCGGTCTGCATTGCCTCTTGGCAACCATCATCGACTGCAGGGATATATTCACGTGGAATACGTCCTCCGGTGACCTTATTGACGAATTCATAACCAGAAGGAACTTCACCGACTGGAAGTGGCTCGAGTGAAATCTGGACCTTTGCGAACTGACCAGAACCACCGGTCTGCTTCTTGTGGGTGTAGTCATACTTCTCAACAAGCTTTCGAAGCGTCTCGCGATATGCGACCTGTGGCTTACCGACATTTGCTTCGACTTTGAATTCACGCTTCATGCGATCAACGAGGATTTCAAGATGCAACTCGCCCATTCCGCCGATGATGGTCTGGCCCGTCTCTTCATCTGATCGGACATGGAAAGTCGGATCTTCTTCAGCAAGGCGTTGGATAGCAGTTCCAAGTTTTTCTTGATCGCCCTTTGTCTTCGGCTCGATCGCGACGTGAATGACCGGATCTGGGAATTCCATCGACTCAAGGATCACTGGCTTATCTGGATCACAGAGAGTGTCGCCAGTGGTGGTGTCTTTCAGACCCATTACCGCGATGATCATTCCGGCGCCCGCGGTATCGCGCTCTTCGCGCTTATTCGCGTGCATCTGATAGATCTTTCCGATGCGCTCCTTGCGGTCCTTTGTCGAGTTAAGGACTCCGGTGCCTGCAGTGAGGGTCCCGGAATAGATTCGGACGAAGGTGAGCTTTCCAAGGTGTGGATCGCTCATGATCTTGAAGGCGAGCGCAGAGAATGGCTCGCTATCGGAAGGCTTACGAGCAATCTCTTCAGCAGAGTTACCCATCTTTGATCCAACGATTGCTTCGACATCAAGTGGGCTTGGCAGATAGCGGACAACTGCATCAAGCATCGGCTGGACGCCCTTGTTCTTGAAAGCAGAACCAGTAAGAACTGGAGTCGCCTTATCAGCCAGGGTCGCGCGACGGATTCCGGCGATGATCTCTTCTTCAGAGAGTTCTTGGCCTTCGAGGTACTTCTCCATCACTGCATCGTCTTTATCAGCGAGAGTTTCAATCAGATCGTGACGCGCTTTATCTGCAACCTCCTTGAGGTTGGCAGGAATTTCTTCAACGAGGTAATCCTCGCCCTTCTTAGTCTCGCCCGGCCAGACAAGTGCCTTCATCTGGATTAAGTCGACGACACCGACAAAGTCAGCTTCAGCACCAATTGGAATCTGTAGAACTAGTGGAGTCGCGCGAAGGCGATCCTTAATCATGCTGACACAACGATCAAAAGATGCACCAGTTCGATCGAGTTTATTGACGAAACAAATTCGGGGGACTTTGTATTTATCTGCTTGGCGCCAGACTGTCTCGGATTGTGGCTCTACACCTGCGACGCCATCGAAAACTGCAACTGCTCCATCAAGGACGCGAAGTGATCGCTCGACCTCGACCGTGAAGTCGACGTGGCCCGGAGTATCAATAATGTTGATTAAGTGGTCTTTCCAGAAACATGTTGTTGCAGCAGAAGTAATTGTGATTCCGCGCTCTTGCTCTTGCTCCATCCAGTCCATCGTTGCAGCGCCATCATGGACTTCACCGATCTTGTAATTAATACCGGTGTAGAAAAGGATTCGCTCAGTGGTCGTCGTCTTACCGGCATCGATGTGAGCCATGATGCCGATGTTGCGGACGGTTGAGAGATCAACTGCCGTATCGATAGCTGCCACTTCTTCTCTTCCTCTTCTTCTCTATCAGGATTACCAGCGGTAGTGAGCAAAGGCCTTATTTGCCTCTGCCATCTTGTGGGTGTCTTCGCGACGCTTCACTGCTGCGCCAAGTCCATTGCTTGCATCGATGATTTCGTTGGTCAGACGCTCTGCCATCGACTTCTCGCGGCGATCACTTGCGTTCTCGACCAACCAACGAAGTGCAAGTGTCATTGCACGTGCAGCCTTTACTTCGACCGGAACCTGATACGTAGCGCCACCAACTCGACGTGAGCGAACTTCAACTGATGGCTTGACATTGTCGATTGCGCGCTTGAGTGTGATTACTGGATCAACTTCAGCTTTTGATCGGCAGCCTTCCATCGCGTTGTAGACGATTGCTTCAGCGGTTGATCGCTTGCCAGATGTAAGAACTCGATTGATTAAAGCGGTAACGACCGGTGAGTTATAAACCGGATCAGCAATTACCTGCTTCTTGGGAGCGGGACCTTTACGAGGCATCTTCTGTTATCTCCCTTTACTTCTTATCGCGCTTTGCGCCATAGCGGGAACGGGCTTGCTTACGATCTTTGACACCTTGAGTGTCGAGTGAACCGCGAACGATCTTGTAACGAACACCAGGAAGATCCTTAACGCGACCACCACGAACCAAAACGATTGAGTGCTCTTGCAGATTGTGTCCTTCGCCAGGGATATAAGCAGTAACTTCCATTCCACTTGTCAGACGAACGCGCGCAACTTTGCGAAGTGCAGAGTTCGGCTTCTTCGGTGTTGTCGTGTAAACACGAGTGCAGACACCGCGACGTTGCGGACTTCCCTTGAGTGCAGGTGTCGTCGTCTTCGAAGATTTCTCGACGCGACCCTTGCGGACCAGCTGCTGAATAGTTGGCACTGCTCTCTCTTCTCTCTGGCTTACGCCCTTTTTTCTTTGACGCGTTAACTAACTCCCGACCCACGCGGTCGGGTGTGTCGCCACACATCTCGTTTTCATCCAGGCAAAGTCACATGACAGAGACTTAGATGAACTTCGTCTTGATTGCTCACTACTTTTTTCCTGCGTCAGTCCCAGCAACGAGACAACCGAAGGCAGGAAGCCCACGTGAACAAGAGCGCGAGGGTAGCCGAGCCCAGCGCTGCGGGTCAAAATTGCCTTTACTCCCCTTCAGCCGACAGATCTTGGATTGGACCCTTGCGACACGCCGAGAAATCCCCTGTTAGCCTTTGCTTATGGCTCGTAAAGTAAAGAAAACTCCAACCAAAGTTATCCGCCGAGGTCGATCATCCACATCTCGGATAAGTTCGAAGAACCAGGTAACGATTCCGGTTGAGATGCTTCGCGCCGTCAATATGAATTCGGGGGATACGGTGAAATTTATGAGCGATGGTGAAGGAAGAATAATTCTCATAAAGCATGATGAACCAAAGTGGAAGAGCACCCTCAGAGAACTCATTGGCTCAGAACCCGGATTCTCAGAGAGGTTTGACTACAAAAAGGAGCGGGAAGAGTGGGATGCCACGCTGACTCTTCGTGGGTAATAGCTCTTATCAATCCTGAGGATCAACACCACGGTGACGCGGTAGCCCAAGTAGAAACTTTGGCGGCTGCTCCTTCACTAAGCGCATTTGCCCTCAGTGAAGTCTTGTGCGGGGTTAAGAATAGACGTCGAGCAAAATACAAGCAATTGACTGATGTCTTTACGCCAATCGTTCCCATTGACGATGAGATTGCTGTCAAGGCAGCTGAGATTCGCGTCGAACAAAGAATTTCCCTGGGAGATGCGATCATCATCGCGTCCGCTCTCATCCACGACACAGAGTTACTCACCTTCGATAAGAAGATGCGAAACGTCTTTGAGCGACTTAAATAGGCACCGTGACTGACGCGGCGCTGCCAAAACCAAGGCTTCGCGGCGTCATACACCTGGTGATGTCTCCCCTCTCTCTTGTGGCTGGGCTGACGCTTGTGACTATCGCTCATGAATTGAGGGGTCGGATCACGCTCGGGATTCTCACTCTCACAGCTGGATTTCTCTTCACAAGTAGCGCGCTCTATCACCGGGTCAAATGGCGTGACTCTATGAAAGCGTTCTGGCGCAGGATTGATCATGCAAATATCCCCCTTCTTATTGCGGGGACATACACCCCCTTTGCAATCTTTCTTCTCGATTCACGGCAAGCAACAATCTTGCTCTCGATAATCTGGGGAACGGCCGCTTCAGCAGCAATTTTTCGAGTTGCTTGGATAACAGCGCCAAGATGGCTATACGTGCCTATCTATATTGCACTTGGCTGGATGGCGTTGATCTATCTTCCCGACTTCTACCGCAATGGCGGGATCGCTGTATTTACTCTGATTCTGGTTGGCGGAGTTCTCTATTCAGCAGGGGGAATCATCTACGCGCTGAAGAAGCCCAACTTCTCAATCAACTGGTTTGGCTTTCACGAACTCTTTCACGCAATGACAGCTGCAGCTTTCATCTGTCACTTTGTGGCGGCAGCGCTAGTTGTCTATCTCGCTAACTAAGGAAGTTAGGCCCGCTTCTTCCAACCCTTGGGACATTTTGGATTAACTGCCACTACTTTCTTAACTGAAGCACCTCGAGAGCAAGTAATCGTTTTCTTACTGTTCGCTGCGATCACTGCTTTTGTGGATGTCGGAGTTGGTGATGGTGATGGAGTCGCTGTTGCTGCGGGAGTGGATGTGGGAGTAGGAGTGGGTTTGCTCTCAACTTTTTCCTGACTGAGTTTGGCTCGAACGAGTGGAGCAGAGAATCCAAATCCGCTTGCTGACATGGTGAGCCATCCATCTTTCTCATTAATTACAGTGGTGGCGACCTTCGTGGTTCCGTCAGCACCCAATACTTCGAGAGTGGCCTTGATCGGTGCTTCAGTAAAACCGTAGATGCAACGAGCCACATCGCTTCTCAACAAGAGATCGTAAGAACCAATCGCCTCTTGACCCGACGCTTCAAAATGTGGCGAAGAGACTTTGTAATCTAATGATGACTCAGCGGCATTAAAGGAAGGCGGACCTGCGCTATAGAGCAGTGAGTTAGTGGTAACTACTCCAGCCAACGCACCGAAGTCTTTACTACATCGATAGATTGAATCATCCCGAAATCCTGAAAGTGTTTTGAAAGTCCAATACTCGTTGGTCCGCGTTGCCTTGTCCTTGAAATTAGGAACGAATAGTTTGAGCAGGGTCTGAGACCTTTCCTCATCAAGTCCTGCAACGATTCTCGTTCCTTCAGAATTCCCGCTTACCCCCCATTCTTCACCGTTGAAAATCATGTCTCTTGCGACTTTATCCACCTCGGCCGTTGGTACTGTGAAATCCAACGTAGCCACACGAACTGGCTTCGCTTCAAAGGAAATATTCCAACTGCTTGGACCAGCTGCACTAGTAATGGTGGGATTTGCAATGCGACCATGGAACCAACCATTGATTCTCTCTGAAAGTCTCATTGATAGACCAAAGCGATATTCGGAGGGAAAATCACGAGTCGCAGCGCAAATTCCGTCGTCGGTTGCAAAACACGAATCACCATTTGGGGTAACTCTGACTCCCCCATCAGATCCATATCCATCCACCACTTTTACAGAACGGTATTCGCCCCTGACTATCTCGAAAGGAGAAATTCCTCCCACCAAACCTTGAACACCAATGGTGTGATTAGTGGCGCTCTCCCCTGCTTTCTTGAAAATCGTGGTCTGATTTCGAAGTGCAACCAAGTACTCGTCGGTCCCACCCTTATGTGTAACCCCGGGGATTTTTACGACAAAGCCGGTTCCTTTACTTGCCGGAAGATTCATTTTCGGTTCACCCGCAAAATCTCCTAGCCCAGAATTTGGCAGGTGGCGTTGGTACGTGGCAGAAATCTTCTTGTTGTCTGCTCCACGCGCCCAAACTTCCTCAATGCAGTTCACATCGGATGCTTTCTCACAGAGAGCGAAAAATTGAATGATCATCATCTCGGTTGCTGCATCACATATTGGATCAGTAGCGCTCTTGCACATTTTGTAGTTGAGCGAAGATGAGTAATCCGAGCGGCCATAGATGACAGAAGTCATTGAGGTTAGTTCCATGTTCTCGGTGAAAAGAAGGCCGATTTTTTGAGTGCTAGGGTCAATCACCCGACCCGCTTCCGCGCTAGGGCTAAAGAGTGTGGCTGCTAGGAAAGCCGTAATCAGCGCGAAGGTTCTGATTCTTTTCACTTACCCAGACTAGGTCTTTACCGTTGTAAAAATGTGAAAACACAGATTATTTAGCCATTTGTCTATCCCGAGTCATCTCCAGGTGAAATTGCATGCGGCTCAAAGTTTGCTCTGAGCCTCATAGTCAAAATCTTGAACTAGGGAGCTTCGACATCGAGCTCATCGAGCCTGACTGCCTCACCCAAAGCCGTTACCTCGATAACTTGTAAGACCAGTACCGGCTGGGTTGGGCTTGATCAAGATGACAGCTGCAGCCTTCATCTGTCACTTTGTAGCGGCAGCGCTAGTTGTTTACCTGGCGAACTAGAACCGTTGGTGTTAAAGCCGGTCCAAAATCATCTTGATATCTTCGATTGATGTCCACGGATTAACTATGGCAAAGCGCAATATAGGTTGGCCTTGATGAAAAGACGGCGTGACAAATGCAACTTGATCGCCCAATAACTTCTCACTCCAAGACTTGTAATCATCTAACTTCCAACCTTTTCGTGTGAAGGCAACGATAGAGAGCGTAGGCTCCATCAGTAATTCAAGATGCGGGTGGGCTTTGATGAGATCGGCCGCCATTCGTGCAACAGCCAT
>RGOY01000031.1 GCA_010028225.1 Actinomycetota bacterium | reverse complement strand
CGATAAATACGAAGAAGCTGCGTTTATGTCGCTCGCTATGGATGGCTCTATACCTTGTTGCCTATCAACACACCCGGCCAACACCCGGCACTACCGGAAGATACGCAAGCTCGCAGAACAACTGTACACTTTGGATAAATCTAAGTAAAAAAGATGAGATGAATTTTTTGCGATTTCAGCTCCCCACCGGCGCAGGGCTCGCAGGAAAAGTTTATCGGGGCTCCATACCTACGCTTCTCGGTGGCAAACAACGACACACACCACACACGCTTGTATGCCAGACTTGTGATGACTTGTGTACGAGGGGGTCGGCAGAAAGTGAAACCGATTTGGAAAGTGATGAAACGATTTTCGTCATTCGGGTCGCTGGGTATCTATGGAACTAGATAAGTACGCCACCACCACCACAGCCAGAGAGGTTCGCTATCACCTTGCTTGTCGCTTGCCACAGCCACAGAGGCGCAGAGCGACAGAGAGACATACGACTGAGTGGAGTGATACCACACTCACTCACGCTGACGCAGAGACACACACGCTGACGGGTAATCGTGACGGGTATCTGGGGGTGGAGTGATGACGCACTCACATAGGTCAAGTGATGATGAAGCGCACATAGACACACGCAATGCTGATGAGAAACGCACAGACATAGCGACACACATAGACACAGAGAGACATAGAGAGTTAGTCGCCTTCGCTGAGTGGCGTGATGTTGCTACGCACATACTTCGTTCAGGTGTGACGGCACAGAGACACCTCACCACAGAGGACAAGGTGGGTCAGATACACCTAGCAGGTGTGTTCGTCACTAAGGTAGCCAACGAACTTCGTCGCCTTGACCTAGACGAACAAGGTTGCCACCGTGCTACGGGTACACCAGTAGACGACTACGAACTCAACCTTGTATCGCTGATGATAGAGGCAGAGAGGGAGATAGGTGTGTCGCCTACTGATGAGGAGATAGACCGTATGCCAGAGGCAGACGCTAAGAGGGCGACAGCAGAGCGACAGAGGAAGCGCAACTTCGCCTACTCAACCTACCTTCGTATCGTTGAGAGGTGTCGCTAAGGGGCGCAAGTGCTACGGGTGATAGGTACTAGATAAGTCTGATAGTCAAGCGATACGATAAACCTGTTATGGTACGACACAACCCGTTCGCAGTTGTTGAGTGCCCCACCTATGGTCAGGCGTATGACCCTCAGTTATTCATTTGCTCATTTGACTTGCCCTCAGAGTTCGTCACCTCAGGCACGCTCAAAGAGTGTATGAGGTACATAGTGAATAGTGATGACCCCACAGCCTTCGTTATTGTTCGTCTCAATGGTCAGGAAACATTTGACGCTGACGACATTGTGTGGAAACCATTTGACCGAGAGTGTGAGGAGTGGATACGCCACTACTTCCGTGACCGTTCTAGCCGTGTATCGTGAGTAGCGTGGCTCAACATACCAACATTATTCTGTGTTCGGCGTGTGGTAACGAGGCTGAGTGTAATCAGCAAAAGTTCTACCCTGATAATGGCTGGGTCTTACCATTTGATACCTTCGGCTATTACGGTGGCTTCTCTGACGACATAAGTGTTCTTGTTGGTGAGAGGCGTAGCAGGGAGTGGATACTGTGCCACGACTGCGTTGCGAAACTTCTCTCAGTATTTCCACGCTTGACTGCGACATTAGAGCGTGGACTACATAACTGCGAAAACGATACGCCGTGTTGTGAGTTCGCTTGGAGAGCAACATCTATTTTCGGAAAGTATGAACACAACGAGAATGGCAAACTTGTTCCAGTATCGGGGGCGCACTATCAAGTTGTTGAGAATGGTAAGTGGATAGACGCTAAGGAAAGCGCAGAGGCTACGGGTGAATAAGGCAGAGCGACTGTTCGTGGACTTCTGGTCGCTAGTGATAGATGAGTTAGGTGGCTCGCCGTCATACGAGGACTTGTTAGAACTCACGCACGAAACACAAGTAGCACTATTCCACTTCTGTTCTTGTGAGGACAACGAGGGCAACGAAAATCCTTACCCCGACTGCCCGACTAGAACTGACTAGATAAGTCTGTTGGTCATTCACTAGTATCACTACTAGGGAAAGGGGTCACCAATGGGCATAGCACGAAACGCCACACTCACCGTCACACTCACGGCAAAGCAGGTAGCCATTCTGGAATGTCTTATCCAGAGCGCACGCTTCGCTTCTGAGGACATTTGGTATGACGAAAGCGCAGGAGAAATCTACTCCGTGCTTCGTAAGGCTGAGCAAGAGCAACTCGGCACAAACGGTATCTAATCAGATACAACGCCACTTGTAAAAGAGTGGCAACACTCCCTGAGCCCCGGCTCTGGCGCAGTGCTTCGCACTTTGCCCTCACTCATAATGCCCACTTATCAGCACAAGCAATAGTCAGCCCGTCATCTCACTAGATAACTCACTAGATAGGTAGACCCCGTAGCCCCCACACTCTCCACTCACGAAAGGGAAGGGGGTTGGGGAAAGCGCAGAGGCTACGGGTGACCTACGGGTGAACGGTACTTATCTAGTACGGTTCAGGCGCACGAACAGTAAAGAGTTCATTACACTTAGGACAGCGCAGACCGTGTGCCTTATCATCAGCGACAGGATATTCGTCTGCGTCAATGCTTGACCCGTGCCAACCAATGTATTCACCAGAGTACGACAGGCAGTGTTCGTTATCAGTCGCACACTCCAAGTAGTAATCAGCGTGGTCATACGGGAACATCTCTGGCATATCCACTGTCGGCGTGAACGCACGGGGTTTTGTGTATCCACCACGAACATCACAGCCACCGTGTATCTGTAAGAGTACGACAGTCCGTCCACTGTGGTCGGCGAAGGTCACGCCTTGTAGCGTCTGCGACAGAAAGTCATCACCGTTGTAGGTGTTCCAAGTCCGTGCGTTACTGTCGTAGCGTTCAGCCAATGTCTGTGCGATAGACAGCCAACCGTCATCAGGCATCTGCCGTGCCAAGTCATCCAACTCGGCAGAGATACTCGGCACAAACTCCAAACGCTTAGCAAGATAGTGGAACACCGAAAGCGATACGCCATACTCATCACTCGTTGCCTCTGGCTCTGACTGAAAGCCAGCAAGTGTCTTACCTGCGTTGCGTTGCCAATGGCGACCATACGCACCACCACTATCCAACAGGTGTTCGCCTGTGTTTTCCGTCAGCATCTCTGCCAAGACGCTACGGGTGTCTGTGACTGTGGTAGTCATTAGCGCACTCGCTTTGTGACGGGGTGACGGCGAACAGACTTGTATCGCTCATCCTGCGTGGCATTGTAGAGCGAGATGGTCAGCACTGTGCTTAGCACCGTTCCAGCGATAACCACAAACAGACAAGCGATTAGGTCGCCTGTGTTACGGGTGAGGTAGAACGCCTGAAAGACACCGTACAGACCGACAGTCGGTATGGCGTACATCAGTCCAAGCACTGCCTTCATTACGCTTAGTGCGTTTGACCACACCAACGCTTCCCACTTATCTAGTAAGTTTTTCATTCTTTGCCCCTTTCCAGAGCGTGTTAGTACCTAACCACATCTTAGCGAACGGTGTTCAGACTTATCCAACTTTTTCCCGACCACCCCGTGCGCCAGCCGAAGGCTCGCCCCAGCGAAGCCCCGGTAGACCGTTCTGTTGCTAAACTATGTTCAGTTAGATTTATCTAATAAGAAGTAGGGAGAGACAGAGTTATGGCACACGGATTAGAGATAAACGCAGACGGTACAGCCAGAATGGCGTACGCAGATAGAGAAGTGCCTTGGCACAGGCTCGGAACGCCTATGAAGGGCTTACAGACGGCAGAGGCAATGCTGGAAGCGTCACAGGCTGACTTTGATGTCGTGACTACACGGGTATCAGTATGTGACGACAATGGCGAACCGTTGCGCAATCCAGACGGAACAGCCGTGATAGTTCCAGATAGTCGCGCGACTGTACGGGTGAATAGTGATGGAACATTTACAGGACTGGCAACAGTCGGTACTCGTTATGTCGTACAGCAGAACCGTGAATGTATTGACTATGCGCTGAACATTGTGGGTGCTTCCAATGGTGACGCAGTTGTAGATACTGCTGGCGTGCTTCACAACGGTAAGGGTTTCTTTGCGTCAATAGATATGGGCGCATTAGTTGTAGACCCAAATGGAGTAAACGACAGTATTGAGCGTTATTTGCTTGTGCGTAATGGGCATGACGGCAAGACTGCTATCACTTTCGCTAACACTTCTATTCGTGCTGTATGCCAGAACACAGTCACGCTTGGAGTTCAGGAAGCGAAGCGAGTATTTACAGCTCGCCACACACGCAATGTTGAGAGAGCAATAGAGCAAGCGAATGAAGTGCTGAACATATCTAATCATTGGGCGCAGAACTTTACGAAAATGGCAGAAAAGATGCTCGGCATCAGCGTTCCGTCTGGCTCGTCAAGGTTGGAAAAGATTATTGATAATGCGTTCCCATTGGAGACAGGCTCAACTGAACGACAGAAAAAGAATAGAGATGAAGTCGTAACTCTTGTTCGTGCGATTTACGAAAACTCCAATAACGCCAAGGGCTACGGGTACAACGGGTGGTCTGTGTACAACGCAATAGGAGAATATCTTGACCATTATCGTGACGCTTCACGAGATGAGCGTGCGCTTGCCTCTATGGATAATAACTCGTGGGTGACGAGAACCAAACTGAAAACTCAAACTTATCTATTGTCGTTGTAGTGAACACTTCACGGGTATTATTGATACAACCAACCGAAACGAGGTAGCGATGGGCGACGGGCAGGGCGAAGAAGAGTTCTTCGATTTCGCTGACGAAAGCGATGACCCCCCAACTCCTGAGGAGTTGGCAGTATGGATTTCAGAGTTTATGTCGCAATCTCAGCGAGCGAGGAATATGTACCGTAGTCACTTTTGCTCAATAGTCGTAAATAGAATACATAATGAGTTCGGTATCGAAGGTCTATGCGAACTGATGATGGCAATAGACAAGCGTGCTGGTTGGATTAGCGACATAATCATCGAGGACGCAGATATCCACGACGCACTATTCGAAAGTCACGGGATATTTGATAATGATGCGATTACGAAAGCACGAATGAGCCGTGAGATGACTGAGATGAATAAGAAGATTTGGAGATTGCGAAAGAAGTATTCGAAACTGATAGCCGAAGAAATCTTCTTATCTGCTGCCGTGCCTACGGGTGGGTCGGAAGAAAGTTCCGAACCTCAGTAATCATCTCGTTGCTTTGAGCGACACCATTTCTTATTCGCTTGCTTGCGCCTATCGATAAATGTTTGCGCACGGGTTCGCAACCCGTCTGAGAACGCAGTCTTGTCTATCTCGTTCCACTTACGATTACGACGCTTTTTCACTTCTCTACCTTGCTCAATAGATTGAGAATGAGCTGAACTGCGCCATCGTCATCTGTGAATACACCACCGTCTACTGCTGCGCCAACGACTGAGCGCTTGCTCTCTATGAGGTTGTAAATATCCTCATCTATCGTTCCCTTAGCAACTAGATAAGTGGCAGTTACCGAACCCTTCTGCCCAATGCGATGTAAGCGAGAGTAAGTTTGGTCTACATCTGCCGGCGTCCAGGGTAGTTCCACGAATAGACACTCCTCTGACGCAGTGAGTGTGTGTCCTGTCTTTGCTGCCTGAATAGATAGAACGATTACGGGTGCTTCACCTACGGGCAGCGTCTGAAACTTGTGCTTATTTACCTCAACATCATCTACGGACATACCACCCTGAATGCGTAAGTTGCCGTGTCGTCTTGCGATTTCATCGACAATATCCCTGTGATGAGCAGCAACGACTACCTTGCGACCAGCATTCACTCGCTCGTCTATCCACTCGTTTACGATTTCCATCTTTGCCTTTGCTGCCAGCCTTCGTAGTACCGACAGTCGAACGAGATGTTCGTTCGCTTCTGCTCTAATCATTGCTGCTACTGCTGCTCCGTACTGTGGCTTCCCTTGCTCAATAGCAAGCGCACGGGCTCGCTCGGCAATGTAGAGAATGATGTCCTTTTCTGCCTTGTCGTACTCTTTCATCGCCTGAGCACTTCCCTCTACGACAAGCTTGCTATGTATTACGGGTGGAAGTTCCGAAAGTACCTGCTCTTTCGTTCTGCGAATGTAGCAAGTGCCACGCAGACGGTCATTGAGTTCGTCTAGATGCGAATGTCCACTGATATTCCACTGACCGAAACTATCTTGATACGCAGCACAGTAGCGCCGATAGAAACCCCATAGCCCACCAAAGTCTTTTAGGCGACCAAGAATGTCGAGTTGCGACGCATACTCATTGGGTCTATTCGTTACGGGTGTGCCGGTAAGACACAAGATAAGTCCCTCTTTCGGAGCGCTACGGGCAATCTTTACTGCTGCCTTGGTTCGCTGAGCAGTCGGCGTCTTTGCGTAATGGCTTTCATCAAATACATACGAGCGATGATTGAGTAGTTGCTTTTCCCAAGTAGAGATGTTGCTGTATCCAACTACGACAACATCATAAGAACCACTATCAGGGAATACTTTACGATTAGTAACTGTCGCAACTCTACGATGTGGAAGCCACTTTGTGTATTCATTCGCCCAGTTGAGAACAAGGCTTGGTGGGCATACGACAACAGCAGGATAACTATCGTGAACATATTCGAGTGTTGCCAATGCTTGTATGGTCTTGCCCAAACCCATCTCGTCTGCGATGAACGCTCTACGGGCGTTAGATGCGTACGAAACGCCGGCTCTTTGGTATGGAAGTAACTGACCACTCAAACCAGATATTGATATCTCTGCGTCAGTAGACCTAGATGCCTCAATGAGCGCAGACATCTCGCTTTCGACCGTAGATGCCATCTGTGATATTTCTGCGTCTACGGATACATCGAACGATTTAGCCCAACTCATAACGCTAGATACAGATGAAAGTGGGGCAGTCCATGCATACGCCTTTGAGTTCCAAGAGACTGCTGGTATCTGTTTGACTGCCTTGATGATTACCCTTTCGTACGGGAAGCGCATAACAATCATTCCGTCTTTGAGATAGACACGCCGTGACGAGCTTGGAGATACTGAGCCGTTCATTCGTGGAACAGTAAAGCGCATTGCGTCAATGGCGACATCAAACTTATGTCGTAAAGCGAACTGTCTCCCCTCATCAATCGAGGTAATCGGAAGTCTCCATACACGCCCAAGTTTGTCCCACTTAGCGCCGGGTATCGTCTTGATTTCTGCCACCTGGGTTGGGTCAAATGGGAAATCTAATATTATTTCGTTCTTATCTAGGTAGAGCTTCACAATCTCTAATGATACCTAGGTAAACCGGCAAGCCCACAGCATTTTGGTTGGAGAACCGATGGGAACTGCGCTGTGAGCCTGCCGGTCCTAGAAGCAACATTAGCACCAGGAGAACAGACTTATCTAAAACCATAAAATATCGGGAAAATATGGCTAAGATAGCTGTGGGTGGAAAACCGGAGGAACTATGGGACAGAAAGACAAAGTTGTAATTCTCGTATTGCTAGTCGTAACGTATCTGGTATTAAAGTTCGATAATCGCATCAGCAGGCGTGACTAATGGCAAGGAACTTACCCTGGCATTTACTGCGTCGCAACAATTATGCGACAGATAAAGAACGAGAACGACGAATGGAAATCTGTCGCTCTTGTCCTGAATTCATTCGTGCCACCCAGCAATGCGCCGTATGTGGGTGCTTTATGCATCTCAAAACGAAACTGCGTGAAGCAGAGTGTCCAGTACAGAAATGGGGAAAACAATGAGCAGAGCATTACCACCTTTATTTACTTGCATCGTTTGTGGATTGCCGGTTCGACCGCAAGACCTAAGCGCCGAGCGCAAGGCTGTCGTATGGCTTAAATCAAAAGGTTCGTCAATAGCACGGGTTGTTGAGGAACTCCACGAATATAAGCATTCTTCCTGTCGTGATGAGAAGGATACGGGTGGAATCCAAAACGCATTGTTCTAGATAAGTCCTTACGCCATTGATGCATAGAGATATGAGAAAATAGATGCTGATTCATATGGCGAAAAAGAAAAAACAAGAAGAAGTTGTAGAACAGCAGCACTTTGTTCGTAGGACAGTGCCAGTTAAAGATGCGGCAACCATTACCGGTAGAACCCGTAAGCGTGGGCGCTACAAATGCTGTGGGTGAGCAAACACTAAATTACTTAGTGTAAGTATTTCTCCATTGAGACGGAGAATGTGAGTCCTCAATCGCCTTTCGCTGTTCACCATCTTCATACAGGCGAATGATGTGAAGACACGGGTCACCCTCTTCGAACTCTTCGTCCTCTGCAGGTGATGTAGGAAGTCCGTCGTGCGTATAACAGACGGGTGGTCCGCACCAGCCGTTCTCTATGCCAATGCGAACCCACTCGTCAAATGAAATTTCCGTATCACCTACGCTTGCTGATATTTGTGCCATCTCCGTCCTTTCGATTCTCAATGGCCTCATATCACTTCGCTTAGCGAGATACACCTGAAACTGTAAGCGTTACAGACTCATCAGTAAACGAAAGTGGCTTACGGGTCGAAACTCTTTGTGTCTGAACCTTCGTTACCTTCTTCTTTGCCGGTGCAGCTTTCTTTGCTGGTGCCTTCTTCTTTGCTGGTGCTTTCTTGGCTGGCTTCTTCTTAGCCGGTGCAGCCTTCTTAGCTGGCTTCTTTTTGGCCGGCTTCTTCTTGGCTGGAGCCTTCTTAACTGCCTTCTTCTTCGTTGCCATTATTGTTCTCCTAATTGGTACTAGCCAGAAGTAAATGCATCTGGCACACAGAAGACTAGCGCACTCAATATGTGAATAGCAACACCCTACTTAAGTAGTCATATGGGCAAAAAAGTAGCAAAACCCGATTAGGGACAAGGCTAAAAAAATTTTAGATTTGGGGTTGTGAGGGGTCATTGGGGACCGCTAGGGTTCCATTAACCCAATACGGGGAATTATCAATCACCTAGAACAGGAGAGCCGAAATGGCCACCACCACCCAGCGCAAAGCGCCTGGAGCAAGCGCAGCACAGCTTGCAGCAGTACTGGCAAAGTCAGACATTGCCAGCTCAATCAGCAACAAGCAGGTCATCTCAGACATGGCCAAGCTCATCAGTGGAATGGGAGTCAGCGTTCCAAAGCGCATGACACCACCTGCACCGATGAACACCATCAAGAGTGCACCACTTCCAAAGTTGAGCAACCTTGACTCGATTCTGTTGACTCTTATCACGAATCAGAATGAATGGTTCCTCGTCCTTGCAGGCACGACAAAGCGTCAGGCAAGCAAGCGCTTCCGTAAGCTTGGACCAGCAATCGAGGTTGCCACCCGAATCAATGACAGTGGAACCGTTGACCACTACGCCCGATACACCGGCGCTGAATTCAGTGACGAGGGCAAGGTGCGGATGGCCAAACTCACAGAGAAGCTGACCATCATTCAGAAAGCAGCGTCTGACGGAGTCACTCGTCGTTCTACTACCGGAACGCTGAATGGACCAGCTTCACTCACTCACGCAGTAAAGTATCCACTCAATAAGACAGAGCGCACATTTCTTGATGTGGTTGCCCGTCCGAATGAGCAGATTCTTGTCCGTGAGAATGCAACGTCCAACGATGAGTTCTTTACCTTCCGTTGGAAGTGGTCACGTCGCTACGGGTTTGACCTCTCCCAGTTCACCATCTCTCAGCGTCGTCAGGACAATGGGACGTATAACATCTACGCCCAGTACACGCCGAACGCAGATGGGACGATGAACTCGAGCATGCGTGAGTTTGTTGAGTTCCTCCACAAGAAGCCACTGATTCCCAACCCAAACTTGGGTCGCAAGGCGTGGAAGACAACGGACATTCAGGTCATCAAGAACGATGCCCAGGAGTCGGTGAAGCTGTAAGGCTCGCCTAACTCGGCGCTTAAAAAAGCCAGAAATTCCACCTCGGGTTCCAGCTGCCATGGCGCCCGGGGTGGATTTTTCTATTTTCCCACTTTTTTAACAATCGCCCCTTACTAGATAAGTGCCGGCATGTCTTAAAGCGGGGCTCGGGACGAGGCAGGGAACAAACCAACCACACTTATCTAGTGAGTATTGTTGTCGGCGTGATACTTACCTAGATAAGTACCACGCCAACGAACAGCGTTAGAGATACTCGATGATGTCTCCATCAGCAATCTCACTCACATCACACTCACGGAAATCAGCAATCGCTTGCCAAGCGTCATCATCGGTGAGCGTTCGCTTGCCAGAACGAATGTCCGATGGGAGCAAATCCCACCAAGAGCGTGCCTCACGCTCATAAATCTCGTAGAGCGTCAAATCAGTATCCGATGAGAACGAAAGCACCGATGGATAAATCGCTGTTTCGTAGAAGTAATCGGGGTCTAGTTGTAGAGCAGATACCGTGATAGAACCATCATCTTCGGTCACGACTACTTCCACTTCATAGTACTCGTGCTCAACCTGAATGATGACTCGCTCAAGTGATGACGAAACTAGTTCTCCTAGTTTGTCGGCACGAACGCTCGTCTCGCTTCGCTTCCTAATGTCGGTAATCATTTTTCCCCTTCTGTTGGTACTTATCTAGTTAGATGAT
>RGOY01000004.1 GCA_010028225.1 Actinomycetota bacterium | reverse complement strand
CTTCAAAGTAATGGTTCGCTCTACTGATGTTATTTCTTCGTCACCCACTTTTGCCACTGCTTTGATGGTGATTGTTTTTCCCGGTTCGTAAGAAGCGCGAGGTGCAAAAATTCGATAGAGACCGTTATCAGGAGGATTTCGAGAGAAACTCGGCGAGAGATCTTTTCCTACCTCATTCCAGCTACCAGACTTCACTTGAGAGAAAAAGGTGACTGCGTCGGCAGGCACTCCGGTAACTTTCGCACTTATCTCAACTCGATCACTATTGAGCGGATCTACCCTCAACCTATTGATTGCGATAGATAATCCAGACTTCATTTGTGATTTCTCAGTCCGGTAGATTGCCCACGAGATGCCAGGAAGTGTCACTTCAACTTGCTCGTCGTTTGAGACTGCTGAGCCAGAGCCAGCGAGTTGCTTCCAGGATGACGTTGAGTCGATGGAAATCGTGAGCGAGGCCGCTTCATCATTAGAGTTGAAGATTGCCAATAATTCATGTGAATCAGATGGAGAAGACCTGCTAACTGCAAACCAGCCTCCGCCAGCATGGCGAATAACTTGATTACCGGAGACGAGCGCTGGATTATTTCGACGTAACGATGTCAGGGTTCTTATAGTTTCCTGAAGGGGGTTGCTTGTCTCGAAGGAGTCGCCTTTGCCGATGGGTCCTTGACCAATTCGTTTCTCGACCTGCCAGCTACTGACTTCGGTCGGAAAGAGGTCCTGTCTTGCGTCTTTATCGCTTCCTCCCATAAGTCCGAACTCATCACCGTAATAGACAATCGGGGTTCCGCGTAGGAGAAAGAGAAGAGCATGAGCTAACTGTGACTGCTTTAGAGCAATCTCATCGCCACGAGCCGTGCCTATAAATGATCCGATTCTTCCCATGTCGTGATTTCCAAGGAAAGTTCCTAGCCGATTTACATCGACTCCATTACGCAGGTAGAAGTCATCGGAGTTGAAGAGAGTTGCCAAAGGCATCGCGGTGCGATTTGTTACAAAGTCGACGACACGCTGTTGAAATGGAAAATCCAAGACTTCACCAAATTCTCCCTGCCGAACCCAAAATGATGTGGCATTTGGATCTGTATCAAAGATTTCTCCCCACATTGGGAAGGTTGTTTTTCCGCTCTTAGCAGCTGTGGCACGCATAGCAGGTAGAAACTTTCTCCAAAATTCTGGATTCACATGTTTCACCGTGTCTATTCGGAAACCGTCTATGCCGGTTTCAGTTATCCATTTTGAATAGATGTCGATGAACCCGGACACAACTTCGGGCTTCTCGGTGAAAAGATCATCTAGCCCGAAGAAATCACCGAAAAGACTCGACTCTCCTTGAAAAGTCGAGTCTCCACGATTGTGATAGTTAGTGACATCGTTGAGCCAAGCAGGGCTTTTCACTCGTTGGTCTGCTTTATAAACTTTAGGTGTCTTAGCAAATGATTTCTCGGGAACAAGAGTTGGTGACTTTGCAATGCTTGTCAGCTTCTTTAGATTAATGACCTTACCCTTTGAGTCCCGATAAGGCTTATCGTTGAGTGGGACGTACACATTTCCCTCTAGATAATGAATCGTGTCTCCCGTGTGATTTGTGACGATGTCTAAGATGACCTTGAGCCCAGCTTGATGAGCAGAATCAACGAAGCTCTTAAAGTCATCCATTGTTCCTAGATGAGGATCTACTGCATCAAAACCAGCACCCCAGTAGCCGTGGTAAGCAGAACTATTTCCATCGGGAGCCACCGGGATTTGCCTAACTATGGGAGTGATCCAGATTGCGGTGAAGCCGAGAGACTTAATGTAGGGAATCTTCCTGGTAATTCCGATGAGATCACCGCCGTGATAGAACCCATTATTACTTTTGAGCAGACCACTCACTTTTGGATTTGTTCCTAGCTTTCCATCATCATTTGACGGATCACCATTGGCAAATCGGTCGAGCATTACGAAATAGATCATCTCTCCGCTGGAAGTTTTATCAACCGATGAAAGGGCGGGAGCGGCCGTGATTAAGAGAGCGATAGTCAAGAATGCGAGAAATCTCTTTCTCACTTCTAACCCTTTACAGAACCCGCTGAGAGTCCCTCCACAATATAACGTTGAAGGAATTGGAAGAGCACGATGATGGGCAAAGCAGTGAGAAGTGCACCAGCCGCAAACGGACCCCATTGTTGTTCATATTGGCCACTGACGAAGGCTTGTAAGCCGACTGCCAATGTGTATTCCTCTTTGGTTTGCAAGAAGAGGCTAGCCAGTAAGAAGTCATTGAGAAGTCCAATGAAGGAGAGCAACATGACAACAGCCAGCATTGGCACAGCCAGAGGAAGTATTATTTGACGAAAGGTTTGTCCCGCTGTTGCGCCATCCACTTTGGCCGCTTCATCAATCTCCCTGGGAATAGAGTCAAAGAATCCCTTAAGCAGATAGGTGTTGTAACCCATTGCGCCCCCGAGATAAACCAGAATTAGGCCCAGCGCTGACCCAGTTCCAATCGCTGGGAAGATCAGGGAAACCCGGTACATCAAAAGGTAGATTGCGACAAGAGACAAGAGCTGAGGAAACATCTGAAGTACTAGGAGTCCAACTAAAGATAGTCGACGTCCTTTGAAACGAAACCTGCTGAAGGCATATGCAGCAAAAGTTGCGATGGCAACCTGCATAATCGCTGCTGATGTGCAGATAAGCAACGAGTTTCGATACCACAAGGCGAAAGGAACATTTTCGTCATTGAAAAGGACTTTAAAGTTGTCAAGCGAAAAGACGCGAGGAATCACAGTTTGCGTTGTGAGTCCTGAGGGACCGAAAGCTGCGCCAATGACCCAGATGACAGGCATCAAGGCAAAAACGAGCGCCAGTGCGGCTACCAAGTAACGCCACCAGACCTTCTGCCGGTGATACTTGCGGAGTGACTTAAGGGCGCTCAATTTATGTTCTCCAATGCGCGTGTTCTGCGAAATGAAATAGCCGACACTGAAGCCACGATGAAGAAAATGATGATTGAAACTGCTGTCGCGAGGCCGTACTGAGCGCCTTTTCCAGATGCGAATGCCAACTTGTATGTGTAGCTGATAAGAATGTCAGTGGCACCAGCAACGTCGGAGTCATTCATCGCCGGTCCGCCTCCGGTTAAGAGGTAGATGCCCCCAAAGTTATTGAAGTTATAAGCAAAAGAGCCAATCAAAAGCGGTGCGACTGTCACGAGAAGGAGAGGAAGCTTTATTTTCGCAAAGGCTTGCCGTGGAGTCGCTCCGTCCACTTCAGCAGCTTCAGATAGCTCGGCCGGAATCGATTGCAAGGCTCCAGTTGTAACGAGGAACATGTAGGGGAAACCAAGCCAGAGGTTGACCAATATGGTTGACACTTTGGCCCACTCAGCGTCAAAAAGCCAAGGGATGGAGGTACCAAGGGCTCGATTGACCATTCCGAAGTCATCATTGAGCAAACCTGCCCAGATCAATATAGATAAGAATCCTGGAATCGCGTAGGGAATTATCAACAATGAGCGAAGTACACGCTGTCCCCGGATTCGTGGGGAGTTAAGCGTTGTGGCGAGCAAGAGTCCAAGGATGAATGTGGTCAGCACAGATAGCAGTGCATATGCGAAAGTCCAGATTAATACACGAAAGAATGGACCCCGTACCCGATCGTTAGTCACCACATCAGTAAAGTTCCCGAAGCCGACCCAGATTCTCCATCCAGGTTCCATCTCTGTACCGTCGAGATAGTAAAAAGCTCCCTCCTTCTCTACGAGAGCTTCGCCTGTCGCAATGTCAATCATTTTGTTGAGACCAGCATCGTAACGAAGAAGGTATTGGTATTCGGCTGCCGTGTTGAATGACTCTACTTTCAAGATGGTGCTCTCAGAAAAAGGAATGCGCAGTTTGGTCAACCAACTTTGATAATCGGCTTCGCGAAGCCGGTCTTCATCGATTAATTGCCAGCCTTCAGGGATCTCTGCCGAATCAAGAGCGCTAAATCCATCAGGTTCAGCTAGCGCAAATGTTCCGTCCTTGAGATTAGTGGTTATTAGGGCCCGGCGATCACCGCTCTCAATAACCTTGAATTCGAATTGCGCTCCATCTTCTACGAGATTTGTGTTCTGTTCAATGAGGCCTTCGATCGCCTCTTCACGAGTTATCGAGTGACCCGTTGAGTAGTTCGTGAATGCGGTTACTGCCGTGTAGAGAACTGGGTAAATTTGAAAGATGATGAGGAGAATAGTTCCGGGAAGAAGCCAACGTGAGGCTCGAGTCCGCTTCGAAAGGTAGATATAGTCGATGAGGGCAGTTGTGATGAGCAAAAGGGCCATCGGTCCGTAATTTTCAAGTGAAAATAGAGTGAGCGCTGCCCATAGAGATGTGCCATTGAGCAAGAAAAGCAAGAGCAACTTCGAGACAATCCCCTGCAGTTTCATCGAGTGCCCCTTAAATCTTTCTGATGCTACAAAGAGATTTGGCGCGAATCAACGAGGATTCGCGCCAAATCTTCGATCAACGTGCTTTATTCGATCTGATCACGCATCGAAGCAGCCGCAGCTTTGAATGCCGCTGCCGCCTTCGATTGACCGGAAGTTGCCTTTACCCATGCGCTTCCGACTGCTCCCCACATAATGCCATTTTCGGCAATCGCAGGCATTGGAATCGATCCCTTACCGGCGATACCGAAGGCAGCGATGTCCTTATCTGAGAAGCTCTTTTGTGCTTTGAGATTCGCTGGGGCCTTCAGAGCAACGCCAGAAAGGATTAACTGTGAAGATGCCGAAGCGAGATCTTGAAGTGCTGCCTTAGTCTCAAGAGCCACATTGTGCTTAGCAGCATATGTAGTCAGAAGTGCAGCTTGAACGCCTGAATATGGAACAGGCGAGTATCCCTTGATGATTTGTGGGATAGCCGAGATGCGGTAGCTCACTCCCGACTTTCTAATGTCATCTAGGAACCAAGGACCTGTTACATAGAACGGTGCATTGCCCGAGGTGAATGCGGCTTTAGCAATGTCTCCATTGACAGACGCCTTGATCAACCCAGAGGAATACCACTTATCTACCAGAGACAAATTGTTAAGGAATTTCTTGTTGTCTAGACCGATGTCGTACTTGTTCCATTTTCCTGGAGTTCCGCCAAAGACGTAACCACCAAGGCCGGTTAGGAATGGGAACATGTGATAGGCGTCGCCGCCAGTTCCTTGTTGAACAGCGAATGGGACGAAGTTCTTGTTTGACTTATTCTTCTTGGCAAGATCAAGAGCGATCTTCTCCAGCTCAGCCCAAGTCTTTGGTGCCTTCGGGACCATCTTCGTGTTCGTGAAGAGAGCAATATTCTCAGTAGCAAGAGGAACTCCATAGAGTTTAGTTCCCAAGCTCAGAGCGGAAATGACGTTTGCATCGAATTCCTTGAGATTGGTTAGAGTGACGGCTTCAATTTTGTTGTCGGCACGGAACTTAGCAATATTGTCATGTGCCTCAATAACGATGTCGGGTGCATCAGCATCGCCTACTGTCTTGAAGTCATCTTGAAGTTTAGCTTTGCCGACGACTTTAACGGTCACGCCGGTACGCTTGGAGTAGTCATCTGCCCAAGCTTTGTAGGTCGATTCCTTCTCGGTTCCCGCCCAAAGTACGATTGTCGATGCTGCGTGTGCAGTCATCGGCATCAATGCGGCGAAGACGAGAGAAAATGTTGCAAGTGCTCCGATCACTGCAATTCGAGTCTTCTTTAACAAAGTAATTCCTTCCTAGGTTGGATATGTCTTGCGCAACGGAGCGCCAGACATGGCTCTTGTATAGCCTAGAATCAAGGTTATGCTCAAGAGGTTGGTATTAGGGTCTGACCTTCGTTATCGCTTTGTTACCAAAACCCCTGCTAGCTGAAAAACTGCCCGGACGCGAGGATTCATGTTCCTACTGCCACATCATGACGGTAGCGAGCTCTATGTATCGCGTCGGTTGCCACGACTAGGGGAGCGAGTCAACCTCAGAGTCCGGGTGCCTTTGGGTTTCACTTTCCAGGACGCCCTAGTCCGCTTCTACCGAGATGGTGAACCCCGCTACTTGCCCCTGAGGAAAGTGGCATCGACCTCACGTGAGGAGTGGTGGCAGGTATCCCTCGAGCTCACTAATCGCGTGACCAAGTATCGATTCCTATTTGCCGGCGATGAAGTCTTTTTTTGGCTTACGGCGGCTGGTCTCTTCGATCATGAAGTTCACTCCAACGTTGACTTCCAGCTTGTGGCGAACGATTCGGCACCAAGTTGGCTACCGAGCGCTGTCTTCTATCAGATATTTCCTGACCGTTTTGCCAAGAGCAGCGAGAGGGATCTGCCCGGGTGGGCTGTGAAACGGAATTGGAATGAACTCCCACGGGATAAATCGAAGTACACAGGTATTGAGGTATACGGCGGAGACTTTCAAGGAGTAAGCGCAAGACTTGATCACATCATTTCCCTTGGAGCGAATGGTATTTATTTCACCCCCTTCTTTCCTGCAAATTCGAATCATCGATATGACGCCACAACTTTTGATCGTGTAGATCCATTACTAGGTGGGGATGATGCATGGTTTCAACTTGTGAAAAAGGCCAAGAGAGAAAGAATCCATTTAGTTGGCGATATCACGACAAACCATGTTGGCGCAGAACACGAGTGGTTCAAGAAAGCCTTACGCGACAAACGTTCTGTGGAGCGCAACTTCTTTTTCTGGGACAAGAGTTTTAGTTGGGGATACGTGGGATGGTGGAATTTGCCCTCCCTTCCAAAGTTAAACTTTGCGTCAAAGCGATTACGATTAAAATTTTATGAAAGTAGCAAGTCAGTCATAAGGAAGTGGCTTTCACCCAAGTATGGACTCTCGGGCTGGCGAGTTGATGTTTCCAATATGACAGGTAGATATCGCGATCAAGATGTCCATGATGAGGTGATGCATGGCATTCGAAAGGCTTTAGATGAATCTCATAGAGACGCCTGGCTAGTGGCTGAGAACGGCGACTTCGAGGCATCAGATCTCGATGGTCGTGGTTGGCATGGCACGATGAACTATCAGGGTTTCTTTCGTCCGCTTGCGGCCTGGATGAATAGTTCGGCCCGATTGTCAGGGGGCTTTCAGGGCCTTCCTATCGAAGCGCCACACTTCAGTGGAATCCAGTTCATGAAAAGCGTTTCTCAGTTCAATAGTTCTATCCCTTGGCAAGCTTTAATTTCATCAATGACGCTGATTGACTCACACGATACACCGAGGTTTCGAACCATCGTCGACGGTGATCGTTGTAAACACCTTTCGGCAATGACGTTATTGCTTAGTTATCCAGGTGTTCCCTCAATTTTTATGGGAGATGAGATTGGCCTTGAGGGTAAATCGGGTGAGGACTCACGAAGAACCATAGATTGGGAAAATCGAGCGAATTGGGACACTGATTTTCTGGACCAAGTGAAAAGTCTGGTGCATCTTCGACGCACTCGGAGCGGTCTATCAAATGGGGGACTTCGGTGGATTGATGCAGGAAAAGATTATGTTGCGTTTCTTCGTGAGTCGAAACGAGAGTCGCTTCTTGTTTTCATTTCAAGTGGTCGAGTGGAACTCGACCTTGACCTTGACCAATACGGATATCGAATCACCGAAACCCTCTTCGGTCCGGCTCAAGATGGAACAAAATTGCGTATACGTTGTTCCACAGCCACGCAAGGTATTTGGGTATTGGGATCCAACTAATGGCGAGCCCCTCCATCTTCTGGTTTAGACGCGATTTACGCCTGGCGGATAATCCTGCACTTCTTGCCGCCCTCGATGACGGCGAAGGCGTCATCCCACTCTTCATCCTCGATGAAGGAGTCGCTTCACGAGCTGGGGCAAATCGAAACGCAAACATGGTGAACTCTCTTGAATCGCTCAATCAATCTCTTGGTGGGAACCTTCATGTCATCTCTGGAGATGTAGTTCCAACCTTGACTAAGGTGATGAAATTTTATGGCGCAAATTCAATTCACTGCTCGAAAGAGTATGCACCATTCGGCGTCAAGGCAGAGAGCGATTGTGCCGAAGCTGGAATCGAACTTCAGATTTTGGGCAGTGGTTATGCGGTTGCTCCGGGAAGAGTTCGAAAAGACGATGGAACGCCATACAAGGTCTACACACCTTTCTATCGTGGTTGGCTTGCCCATGGCTGGCGGGCTCCAGTTTCTGCGCCGAAGAATCCAAACTGGATTTCACCAGTTGGTGAGATGAAGTCCTTGTCGAAGATTCCGAATTGGTCGAGTGAGATTGAACTCCATCCAACAGGTGAAGGAGCAGCGCTCGATAAGTTCAAGAAGTTCTTGAAGAGTGGTGCAGATGGCTATAGCGATAATCGAAATACTCCAGGAATTGAAGGAACTTCCAAGCTCAGTCCGCACCTACGTTGGGGTGAGATTCATCCGAGGACTCTCTTAGCGAAGTTAGGTGACTCGAAGGGACATGAAGTCTTTCGAAAGGAAATCGCTTGGCGCGAGTTCTATGCCGATGTCTTGCACCACAATCCGCATACTTCGCGTGAGTATTACGATGCAAAGTATTCAAAAATGCGTTACGACAAACCCGATGCAAAATTCAAAGCTTGGTGTGAAGGAAAGACCGGGTACCCCTTCGTTGATGCTGCAATGCGACAACTCATTCGTGAAGGATGGATGCATAATCGCACCCGCATGGTCGTTGCATCATTTCTCGTGAAAGACCTTCACTTGGAGTGGCAACATGGCGAACGCTTCTTCGCCAAGCACCTCATTGACTTTGATGTCGCCTCGAACGCCCATGGTTGGCAATGGACTGCTGGTTGTGGAACTGATGCCTCGCCCTATTACCGCGTCTTCAATCCAGTGGAACAAGGAAAGAAATTTGATAGCGAGGGCGTGTACATCAAGAGATACGTCCCAGAGTTGGCTCACCTTGATGCTGATTCAATCCATGAACCATGGGAGAGTCTTGATGGTTACTCGAATGGGTATCCAGAGCGAATCGTCGATCATGCGAAGGAGAGATTGGAATCTCTTGCTCGCCTCGAAGAGATCAAGGCGAGCAAGCCACTGCCACCCGAAAGGAAATGAGCTTTCGGTTAAATAAGGCTAAGCCAAGAAGTTACTGAACTGCCAGGGATCACTCTCGTCGTAGGCGCGATGGTTCCAACCTTTGAAGAGGTCGTTTCGACTTTGTAGTGGATCCCAATCTGCACTCTCAGAGTGATAGCCGCCCCAATATTTCTCAGCGAGATCGAGTACTTCACGCCAAGGCATCTGATCGGGCACCATCAATCCTCGATCTGGATTCTTCATCGCCCAAGCAACTGCCGCGTAGACGGCTGATGCCACTTGAACTGTGGTTGCAGATTGATGTGGAACAAGCTTTCGCGAGTCATGGATATTAAGTAGAGAACCAGTCCACCATGATTTGTATGGATGCCCCATCAATAGCACGCCAAGGCGATCATCACCATCTGTGATCTCATCGTTCATGATTCTTTGATCCTTATGCATCTGCCATTGGCGCATCTCAAGTTCTTTCATCGAGACGATCGCCTCATTCGATGGACAGTAGGCATAGTGAACCGTTGGCCTGTAAAGAGCTTTTTCGCCTTCCCAGACTGTGAGGTGATCGGAGATAGTGAATGCCTCACCATGGCGGATCACCATCCCGCAGATCTCGAAATTCGGTACCCATGACCTCACCCACGTGGTTGCACCTGGTTGCGCGATGCAGATTTGATTCTTCGGACCACTTTGATGTTCATATGCACCACGAGGAAGAGACTTCTCATGGGTGCCCCAGCCAAGTTCTGCTGGCGCAATGCCTTCTTCATAGAAACCTTCGACTGACCAAGTATTGACGAACTCATCCCACTTCTTGGGCTGATTGGTGACTTGGGTATCGCGTTCAGCGATATGAATTACTTTGACAGTTAGCAAACGAGCCAGTTCGTTGTAACGTTCTTCAGTCAGCGCTGACTCAACATCTTTTCCAACCTTGCCTTCTTTGAGTGCTCGGGTAGCGATATCCACGAGCGCCTTCTTCACAAGATGTGAGACAAGGCCCGGGTTTGCACCATGCTCGACGATTGCAGTCGGTCCAGAAGATTTCCACTTGGCAGTAAGTTCGCGAATTCGCATATGTCGGTAGTAGAGGGTTCGCTCAGTAGGGTGACGATTCGCGCCGCCAGCATAGGGATCCCACTCTTCTACAGAAGTGTTGAGATAGAGGACGCCATGATCATGACACCATTGCAAGATTGTGTTGGCGTCGATATTCCACGCGAGATCCAGTAGGAAATCCCCAGGTTTTAAGTAGTTAGAGAGGGTTGCATCCATGTTCTCTTTTGTTATCTGGAACTGGACGAAAGTAGCTCCTGCATTAAGTGTTGTAGCAATGCGATCACGATTGTCCTTCATATCCATGATCGTGATCTGATTGGCATCTAATAGATGCTCTGTGAGAAGTGGCAATACGCATTGTGTTACTGAACCTGCACCAAGTACCAACATTTTGTTGGTGAAAGATTTAGCCAATTAGTTGCCTCCATTCAAGGCCCTGGGGGAGCTCGACCGCCTATCGATTGAGCGACGCAACAGTAATGCCCGGCTGAGTCGATGACGACCAAAATAGCAGGGGCAATCCAGCCCGCTTTGCTTGATACATGGCCATATCAGCCCTTCGCAGTAAATCGCCGTGGCTGTCTGCGACGACGACTCCGATTGAAGCGCCGACTTGGATATCTCCGATGCCTGCGAGATGAAAGGGATAGGTGAAAGCGGCACTCACTGCGGCAGCGCTCTCGCCAGCCTGCGCAGAAGAAGAGGTCAGGAGGGCGAATTCATCGCCGCCTAACCGCGCCAAGATCCAATCACTCTCGACGAAGCGACTAAGGCGATGAGCGACATGTTGCAAGAGTTGGTCTCCCGTGGAATGGCCGTAGCGGTCATTGACTGGTTTGAACCCATTGAGGTCTAGTAAGAGAAGAGTTTGGCCAGGCGATACTTTCTCTATTCGTTCTAAGAAGGCTCGGCGATTGGCAAGACCGGTGAGTTCGTCGGTGCGGGCCATCACGCTCTCATGGTTAAGTCGATGCGCCTGATTAAGTGCAAATGCCATGCGAAGGAACGAGAGCGACAAGGTAAGAAAAGCGGGTATGAGAGCCTGCTTTGGCAAGACATCTGGAGCGATACTCGCCAACGCGATTATCAATCCACTACCAGAGGCTGCGATGACAGAGATCAAGATTGACGTTTTCTCTCTGATGCCTCGCTCTGAACCTGGATGCCAGAGGCTTTCGGCGATGAGAATCAAAGCAATAAGCCAACCTATGTCGATCAATGAGGCAAAACGATAACTTCCTTCAGCAGAGCGAATGAGAAAGATGAAATCTGTGAAGGCAAAAGTTGATGTGGCGAGGAGGATGAAGCCATTTTTTCGATTGACTCCGGCTCGAATGATTATCAATAATGCTGAAGCGACAAGAATGAGATCGGCAATTGGGTAGAAGAGAAGGAGAATTCCCGCTGCGTTTGAAAGTTCGAAACGACTAATCGCAATATCGAGCGTGAAGGTAGCCAAGATTGCTGAAATCCCAACTGCAGCAATGAAGCTATCAAGAATTTGAATTTGTTGTTTTGATCTTGCCGGATGAAGTGTTCTCATGAGAGAGAAGAAGAGAACGGGATAGAAGGTGACATATCCAAAATCGGAGACGAGATCAGGTAGTTCTCTAGTGAAGAATGAATTCCAACTGGAGGTAAGTGAGCCGATCGTCCAGAGCGCAACCGCGAGGGCAATACCCTTTCTAGCAATATTGTCTGTATGACCTGACTGGTGCGAGAGCCAAGCAGAGACGGCAGCCGAGAGAGCGATTAGATTGAAGAGAATAAATTCACTTACGAAGGATTTCTCAGGGAATGCTTGGCGAACTCCTAAATATCCGAGAAGAAGAAATGGTGGAACTACTCGGACCAGGGGATAAAGTGACACCCTGCAGAGTAACTCGTAACCGAATGAGAGAGAAGATGAATTCACAGAACGATTCGAAGGCATCACCACTGTCCGCACCGATTTCAAGACGCGGAGCACTCTGTGCTTTAGCGACGCTGACTCTCGGTTTCATCCCCGCCACGGCCGTTGCCGCCTCTGGGGTACGCGTTCTGAAGAATGGCCGTATCGAAGTCACTTTGGCAAAGAATCCGGCTCTCAAAGAGGTCGGTGGAGTGGTCCGTATTGATAATGCCAATGGGCGCACACTTGCTTTAGTTCGAACGGCAAAAGGGAGAAATGGTTTTGCTGCACTAGATCTTCGATGCACTCATGAAGGAACGCTCGTCCAGCAAGAGGGAACAAGCTGGGTTTGCCCAAATCACGGTGCAAAGTTTGCCCTTGCAGGCGATCTTGAAATTGGACCAGCTAGAACGCCGTTACGTAAATTCAGAGTTCAGGCAACGAGCAAAGTCGTAACTATTTCTTAACTTTGCAGACTGCGTTTCGCACTTTGAGCGTCGTGCTTACATCGCCTTTGGCGATATCAACAAGTGCCTCTTGCGCCTGAAGCGTTGTCTCTTTCTGCTTCTCAAGATCTGCAATTTGAGCCTCAGTCTTCAAGAACTCAGCAGCGTTCTTCTCGTTACGCTCAGCGGCCTTAAGGAATGCAGTTGCTGACTTTGCGTAATCCTCAGCAGCAAGGAAGTTGATGACGCCTGCAATCTGCTCCCCAGTAATGCCCAGATTCTTAGTAAGAGTCGCTAACTCGGCCGCCGTGATCTTTCCATCGCCGATTGCTGACTTGACTTGGATTGCCCAGTTAGCTGGGACGGCAGTGACTCCCACTGTCTTTGCTTTGGCGTAGCGATCATCTGCTTCCTTCTGACGTGTTACCGAGAGATCGCGATTCTGCTTCGCACTCTCTAATTCTTTAGCAGCACGCTCATTGTCAATCGGTACTTGGGCCTTTCGCGCAGCTATTGATGCATCAAGATTTTCAAGCACCTTCTGGCTTGAAGATTCAGTCTCGTTGAAGCTCTTGAGTGAGCGAAGGTAGGCAGTGTTTGCTTCGAGGCAATCTTTAAGGGTCCAGGTCAATCGTTTCGCTGTGACGGTTGGATTCTGGGCGCAGACATAATTTTTGCCACCAATCTTCGCTGTAGCGCCAGACTTACTGCACCGACCATTCGCGGTATTTGCAGATGCGCTCTGTGGCGCGAGAAGTCCGGCGACGAGTAGGGCCATGGTGAGGGCCGAGATTGATTTAATGCGAGGCATGGGCTGATGTTATCTATTGGACTCGGTTAAATCTTGGAAATCAGCTCTCGGAATGTTGTGAGAATCCTGTGTTCTAATCTTTCCGCTGTTTCGCCTTCACATTAATGCCATATTTTCGGATAAGCGGGCGTGGAAGAAGTCCAACTATGAAAGTTAGCAACTTGTACTGCCAACCAGGTACCGAGATTGCTCTTCCTCGGTGAACATCTCGCCAAGCGACTTCAGTGACAGAGTCTGCCGAAAGCCAGAGGAATTCTGGCAATCCACTCATCTTCATCCGGCCGCGCTGATGAAACTCTGTTCGTGTGAAACCTGGACAGAGTGCTAACACTTTTACGCCAGAACTCTTTAGCTCGCTTTGCAGTGACTCAGAGAGGACAGTGAGATAGGACTTAGCGGCGCTATAAGTTCCTCCAGCGATAAAGCTAGCAACGCTTGAGACATTGATGATGACGCCATTCTTCTTTTCAATCATCGCCGGAATAGCGTGATGAGCAAGTCGCATCGGGGTCTCAACTAAGACTTTCAATAGTTCGCGCTCACTAAGAACTGAAGACTTGGTGAAGCTTTTATTGATTCCAAAGCCGGCATTATTGATAAGAACATCGATTCCTTCTGCCACCCTCGACTCAACCGTTGCTATATCCGATTCCACGGTTAGATCTGCTCGAAGTGTCTCGATAAGAAGTTCTGGGTGCTTCTCACTTAACGCTCGCTTGCGTTCTTCTAGCCGGGCTAGGTCTCGAGCGATAAGGATGAGATTGAAACCCTCTCTAGCAAGGAGTCGAGAAAATGATTCGCCAATCCCAGCAGTTGCACCCGTGACCAAAGCGGTGGGGCGCGATGCTTTCGAGGTTGTCATGGTCCTACCGTAGTCGCTGAAAGAATAGGAGAGTCAAGTGGTCAAGCGACAACTGATGAAGCGTCTTCTTCTCTTATCTTCCAACTAGAGCCATGCTCCTCAAGGAGCGCAAGGAATGGCTTTGGATCAAACCATTCTGGGCCATTGACTCCAAGAGGTTTCCATTCACCACGATGTATCAGTTCCATAGCAATTACAGGATTAACCGCTGTTTGCCAGACGACTGCTTGATCGCCATATTCCTTCATCGACCATTCGTTATCGACGACGTTATAAAGGTATACCGCTTTAGCTTTACCGCTCTTATCTAATCCGCGAACTAGTGCTCCAGCACATGTCTTTCCACGCATGCGCTCTCCTAGTGTCGCCGGATCAGGTAGAGAAGCGGTCAATAGGTCTCGTGGTGATACTGAGATTCCCTGGACATCGACGTTCTCTTTGCGGTCAAGTCCGAGCATGTTGATGGTCTTCAAAATCTGAATGAACTCAGTTCCAAGTCCGTATTTGAAGTTGACCTTCTTCGCATCGATCTTTTGCGGGATGAGGATCACTTCTTCGTGCTCGACATTGACGCATTCGACTGGGCCGATTCCCTCTGGGAAGTTAAAGACCTCAAGTTCGCTAAAGGGTTCAGTTGTAAACCAGCCGCGACCATCTTCCCAGACGATCGGTGGATTGAGGCACTCCTCGATAGTGGTCCAGATTGAAAACGACGGGGCAAAGTCGTAACCCTCAATCCGAATATTTGAACCATCCAAGACAGTGATTGAGTCGATTCTTGAGAAGAGTTCGTCACTGGCATAGCGAGCAAAGACATCACTCATTCCTGGCTCTACGCCCATACCAATCAGAGCAAATATTTTTCGTTCGTGCCAGTTCCAATCTCGTGCAAACTGTTCATCCCCGAGTTTTACACCGGTTTCACGATAGGGATATAGCGGATGAGGGCGCGACAATGACATTGCCATATCGATGTAATTGGTGTTCTCGATTTCGCATGCAAGAAAGATAGGCATGACAAAACGCGGATCAACAGCATTAATCACGATGTCGGGATCGACTCGACGGATCAGGTCGCGGATATCCTCGAGTTCGGCGGCATTAACTTCAGCAGCAGAAAATCGCGGATCTCTTACTCTTTGGACAGCTTCTTGTGCACGGGAAAGGGTGCGGTCTGCCACCACCATAGAGGTGATAAATGACCGCCTTGAAGCGATATTCGCTATCGATCTTCCTACGCCGCCCGCACCTATAACCAGGGCTTTCATGAAAAACAACTCCAAACAATTGGAAACGAAGCCTATCTTGCGCTTTATTTGTTGAGCAAATCGTGAAGAATGTACGCGGGATTACAATGCGCTATTCGTTGTGAAAAGATTCACTGTGAATCCATTGTCCCTGTAGCTCAGTGGATAGAGCGACCGCCTCCTAAGCGGTAGGTCGCCGGTTCAACTCCGGCCAGGGACGCAACGAAAAACTACTCATAAGATTGTCACGTGGATCTTGATACAAGTGAAGTTTTTCCCGGTCTTGTAGATCAAGTGTTGCCAGAGAGATACCGCCGTGTGAATCGTTCTGTTCAAGCTCTCTTTCAGAGAACGCTAAGAACAATGTCAGATGGGCTACCGTTCATTATCACAGGCGATATTCCTGCAATGTGGTTGAGAGACTCCACGTGGCAGGTTAAGCCACTGCTTCGCTCCAAGCATACAAAAGTTATTGATTTACTTGTCAAACTAAGCCATTCGCAAGTGAAGTTATTCCTTAAAGATCCTTACGCTAATGCTTTCAATCCAGAACCAAATGGCGCATGTTGGCATAAGGATTTTCCGGATCAATCCCCGTGGGTTTTTGAGCGCAAATTTGAATTGGATTCTTGGGTATCAATACTTTATCTAGCTAGAAAGATAAAGGAATGCTACGGTCGAACCGATCACTTGGATGATAGTTTTAAGCAGGCATTGGAATTAATGATTAATCTTGCCATCATCGAGCAAGACCACGATCGCACGAGTTATGTTTTTAGTAGAGCAGGATCTGTGCCGCATGACTCACTTTCGCATAACGGGATTGGCGCACCTCTTGGTCACACCGGAATGGTTTATTCGGCATTCAGGCCTAGCGATGATGCTTGCGTATATGGATACCTGATTCCTTCAAACTTGTTCTTCATGAGCGAGCTAAATAAATTGCGTTGTTACGAGTTCGAATCCCGAGCAGCCAAGTTAGCGGCTGACATTCAAGATGGAGTTCAAAGGCATGGAATTGTCGAAGGGAAGTTTGCATATGAGGTCGATGGCTTGGGTAACGCCTTATGTATGGATGATGCAAACACACCCTCGCTTCTGAGCCTTCCCTACCTGGAAGCGCTTTCTTCAGAGAATCCGGTGTACCAAAAAACTCGTTCATTTGTTCTTTCGGGAGGAAATCCCTATTTCTTCAAAGGATCTTTAGCGGTGGGAATCGGCTCTCAACACACTCCCAAAGATTTCGTCTGGCCGATTGCAATTGCGATAGCAGCACTGACTTCAAAAGATCCCGTTGAACTTACAAGTGCATTGAAATTATTGGAAGAAACGGATTCGGGAACTGGACAAATGCATGAGTCATTTCATGTTGATGACAGCTCACGTTTTACGCGGAATTGGTTCTCATGGGCTGACATGACATATGTAGACCTAGTTCTAGAGTCTGTCGGATATAGTTTTGAATAGCACTTCAACTATCTAAGGGTAGCGATTAGTGAAACAAAATGATCTGGAACCCTTTCAAACGGAGCAGCATGAAATCGGATTTCTTCTCTCTGTAGCTTCCAATTCAGATTACTGTCTTTCAAAGTCTCTAAGAAGATTCGTGCCTCAATTTCAGCTATGTGATTGCCGAGACAGGTGTGTGGACCAAAGCCGAAGCTCAAATGAGGATTACGAATTCGATCAAGTTGGATCGAAAATGGCTCTTCGAAGACATTATTATCGAAGTTACCTGAGATAAAGCTCATGCTTACGTATCTGTCGCTGGGCAGAACCTTTGCACCGGACTCCGGCGTTGTGGTCCGATTCATGGCTGGAAGTGGGGTTAGGAATCTTAAGAACTCTTGAATCGCAGAGTTGATGGAGATTTCTCCAGTGCGCAATCTCGAAATATCTTCCGTGTGGGCTAGGTGCCACATGATGCCGGTCAACAATTTGACGACGGTGTCCCTACCGCCAGCGAGAAGGACGCCGACAATCCCACGGAATTCTGTGGGTGAAATCCGCTTTCCCTCAATCTCTAGATGAGCAATCTCTCCATAAATATCATCCGCTTTTCCCATACAGGCCTGCTCATAGACGGCATCAATATATCGGTGTAACACAGAGCCGTCTCGCTTGTCAGACTGGGCGGTCCAAACATCAGGGCCCCAGGAGATCCATTCAGCCACGTCCTGAGGACGATTGTAGATAGCTCCTAGATTATGCATGACAAGTGGAAGTGCTAACTCGCTAACGATCTCCTTTGGTTCTCCCGAAAAATAGTCACGAATCAATCTCTCCGAATTATTGCGAAAAATATCAGCATGCTTTTCGATTGCTGGTTTGACAAAGTAGGGCGCAAGTGCAGATCTATATAGGTGATGACGCGGAGGATCAACCTCTAGCGGGATCTGACGGTAGTCACGTACATCTGCGTCGCCTTGCAAATCAGATGAGTATGATTGGGTGTCGCGCAATGCGCTACGCAGCGCCGCATGTCCAGTAATAGTTTTCTTACTTGCGTTATGCAAAACTGACATCGAGGAAGTTTATATTTGAGCAAGATCTTTTGCAAGGAGAGCTATGAGAAACCTTATTGCCGTTGCAATATTTCCTAAGATTCCCCACGAAAACTTGGATAGATTCAAAACGGTGGCAACGCAAATGTTAGAAAGCATCAGAAATCAAAAGTCAATTTTGCGTTATGAGCTTTTCTTTACTCTGGACGAGAGTTCTTGTGTAGTCATCGAAGAGTATGCAACTCCTGCTGGAGTGTTTGAGCACGTTGAGAATCACAAGAAATTTCTCGAAGAACTAAGCACCCTAGGTGGGAAGATTCAAGGAAGCATGTTTCCGCTATCTGGGGAGGGTAACGAAATAGTACAAATTCGAGAGAATTGGGATTCGATCATGCATACACACTTTGATGGGAAAAGGTGAAGGCTCTTTTCCGACTCTAGTGATTGATCGTGAATCTTTGAAGTGCTTTTGGTGCCCACCAATTCCATTCGCCAAATAGGCGCATCAAAGCCGGAACTAAGAAGGCGCGTACCAAGGTCGCATCAAGCAAGATAGCGAAAGCGACGCCAAAGCCGAGCATCTTGATTGATGTGACACCACTTGTGATGAAAGCGGCAAAGACGATGGCAAGGATAAATGCTGCTGCCGTAATGATCCGCGCTGATTTCTGTAGGCCGAATGCAACAGATTCAACATTGGAGTGTCCAGCATCATGTTCTTCCTTGATACGAGAGAGGAGAAAGACTTCATAATCCATTGATAGACCAAAGGCGACTATTGCGATTAAGACCATTGAACTTGTATCTAAAGTCCCCGTGTTGATGAAGTCTCCAACGAGGAATCCAAAGTTTCCATCGACGAAAATCCAGGTGAGAATTCCCATCGTTGCAGCAAGGGAGATGAAGTTAAGTAGGACCGCCTTTATCGGCAGGAGAAGCGAGCCGGTAAAGCCAAAGAGCATCACAAGGACTGCGATAGTCACCCAGAGCAATACCCAGCCTAAGGTCCGAGAGATTCCATTCTGTGAATCGGTGTAATCAGCGGCCACACCACCGACTAGATGGTCGAGATTTGTCTCGATTTCCCGTACTTCGGTTATCAGCGCTTGACCTTCAGGACTCCTTGGAGGCATCGAATGGATTGCGGTGATTCGTACGAGTTCGCCACTCACTTGAGGCGGGCTTACGCGCAGGATTCCATCAACCTGAGCAAGTCGGTTTGAAAACTCCTCAATAGCTGTTGGGTCTGTTGCGCCATTGGGGAATATGACTTCGAGTGGATTGCTCTCTTGGCCAGGGAAGTTATCTGAGATGAACTTTGATGCCTGATATGCCGGATCACTCTTTGGCAGTACTCGGCTATCTACTTGCGAGAATTCGATTCCTCGAATTGGTGCGATGAAGAGCGCGAGAATGACACCAGAGAGTAAAACAACTGGAACAGGTCGCTTCATCACGAATCGAGCGATATCTGACCAACGCCCTTCATTACTCTGTCTGATTGCTCGCTTTCGCACTAACCCCTTGTTCACTTTTGTGCCGATCACATGCAAAAGTGCTGGGAGTGGGAAGATCGCACCAACCACGGCAAGTGCAACGACGATTGTTCCGGCGTAGCCCATGGATTTGAGGAAGTTGAGTGGGAAGAAGATCAGTGAGATGAGAGTGAGCATTACGACGAGACCGGAGAAAAAGACGGTCCTACCTGCGGTTTTCATCGTATTGATAATCGCCGCATCTCGGTCTGCGCCTCGCTGTAGCTCTTCACGAAACCTATTGACCATCAATAGCGCGTAGTCGATTCCTAGTCCGAGTCCAAGGCCGGTGGTGAGATTAAGTGCGAAGATGCTCACATCTGTGAAGAGCGTGAGCAGATAGAGACCGAAGAAAGTGCCAAGAATGGCTGTCACCCCGATGACAAGTGGCATCGCTGAAGCAACGAGCGCGCCAAAGATGATCACCAAGAGAATGAAGACCAATGGAATTGAGATTGCTTCTGCAAGCTTCAAGTCATCTTGAATTCGGCCATTGATGGCGTTTGCAAAGATGGCATCCCCTGCTGTGCGCACGGTAAGCCCCTGGAAGTCGCCCTCATAGCGCTCTTGGTAATAACCGCCATTCTTATCAATCTCAGTGAAGTCAGAAGATTTCAGGTAGACAAAGAGAAAAGCTGATTTGCCATCAGTGCTCTTCATCGATGGCGGCTTCAGTGCACTCCAATAAGAGAGGACTCGGTCGGCGCTCGCTTCTGCCCTTACTTCTTCTTCGAGAGCTCTAGCCTTGGCTTCGACCTCGGCATCGTCGACTGTGCCAGTTGGAGTTGTTATCGTCATGACCACGAAGGGATCTGTGACGCCAAAGTTATCTTCGAGATACTCCCAGACTTTGGCAGAGTCACTATTGGGGTCTGAATAGCCACCCGTGTCAAAGCGAGAGAAAACTTGTGTGCCGATTGTTCCGCAGACCAGAGTCCCTAGGATCGAAAGCAGTAATACCGCTCTGCTCCTACGGGCGATCAGACGACCAAGTTTCTCGAACATGATTCTCCGTTCAGTTGACTACAGTGAAAGCATCAGCAATAATGTAAACAATGTTAACACCCATTCGCAAGGGCTCGGATTACCATCATGGTGATCTTCGCGATGCTGTCATCCAGGTTGCTAGGGACCTTATTGCTAACGAGGGCGTGAGTGCGCTTGGAATCAGGAGAGTTGCACTTCGAATCAATGTGACTCCTGCCGCTCTTTATCGGCACTTTCAAAGCCTCGAACAATTACGAGGAGAGGTCTCAGGACGTGTAAGAAATGAAATGGCTGAGATGATGATTATTGCCAGGGAGAAAGTTGGACCAGCCTCTTTAAGCAAGACTCGTTCGCGGGCGCGCTTTGCTGCAATTGGAGATGCATATGTCGCTTATGCTCGTAAATTCCCGAGGCTCTTTGAGATTGCCTTTCTCACCTGTGATGCTTTACCGGAGACAGAAGAGAGTCTGGCTTGGCGCACGTTAGAAGAATCTCTCGAGGAGTTGATTAAGTCAGGGTTGTTGGAACGTAGAAAGAGCATGAAGGCTGCCACGTTGGCATGGAGCTCAATCCATGGATTGGCCTCACTTGTCGCTTCGCAGACAATCTCCAACAAGGAATATCCAGTATTTCGTAAGTCTGTCCTCGATGGCGTCCAAGATGCCGTCTTCGCTCGATGAAGTTACGCAGAGAGATCCATATCAACGGAATTTCTATTAGCTTGGGGATAATCGGGGAATGAGTGAGATTTTGCCGAACATTACATCCGATGAGGTTGACCTAGAGAAGGATGATTCAAAGAGAGATCAAGAAATCAAAGAAGATAGACCGCCTCACCACGAGGGCTAAGTGAGTTGATTAAGTTCTAGTTTGAGGTGGAAGTGCTTGATGAAGAAGTTGATGGTGCTGTTGAAGCCGGAGCAGTAGACGTTGAGCTACTGGAAGTTGAGCTACTGGAAGTTGAGCTACTGGAAGTTGATCCACCGGAAGTTGAATTAGTGGAAGATGATGAGTCACTCTTGGCAGCACGAGAATCGGTCTTGTAGAAACCTGAACCTTTGAAGACCACGCCGACACTGTTGTAGATCTTTCGAACTGGTTCTTGGCAGAGTGGACACTCTTTAATTGCTTCATCAGTGAAGGCCTGCACCATTTCAAACTCATGAGCACAACTTGTGCAGAGATATTGGTAGGTAGGCATGAGCAGATTCTAGGAAAGTGCGCAGAATCTGACTAATCGAAGGTGTTGCCTGTGTGCGTAACCTCGTCATCTGGGGCGATAATCAGCACATGAGATGGAAATCAGTGATCGCCATCATGATGTTAGGTTTAGGACTTACAACTACCGCAACGACAATGGCTCATAGCGTCGAAGTTCTTACCACCTCGCCTGGTGTAGATGCCAAAGTCACCGTGACACCAAACTTTGTCACGGTCACTGCTGATCAGGACTTACTAGATTTCGGCAACCAACTCACAGTTATCTCACCATCTAATCAACGAGTTGATGATGGTTTGATCACAGTCTCAGGTGCGACACTTTCGGTAGGGCTCAATGAGTTGACTGAGTCAGGTGACTACTTAGTCGAGTATGAAATTCTGGTCGAGAATGAGAGTCCACTCTTCGGGAATTTCTCTTTCACTTTTGAAGCACCTCCTGTGGTCCAGCCGAATAGTCCAAGTGCCTCGCCCTCATCGGATGAAGCAGGAAGAGAAGTTGGAAGTTCCACTACTGATTACTTGGTGATCGGACTACTTATATTTGCATTTTTTGTCTTGATGTGGCTTGCTCGCTTTGCTCGCTCAACCTTTCGCAAGAAATAGAAGAGAAGGCAGGGAATGAATCTTCTTGCAGAGTATCTACCGATTCTCTCTGCAAGTTTGGTTATCGGCTATCTCATTCATGGAGCGTTACTTCTGCCTGAAGTTGATGGGAAATTCTTAGCAAGTGAGTCTTATCGTCGCTTGGCATTCTTTTCCGCACTCGCTTGGCTGGTCTCCAGTGCTTTTCTCATTTACACATCACTTCGCGAGATCCTCGGTACATCTTTTGACTTTCAAACTCTGCGCTCTTACCTGACACAAGTCTCGCTTGGAAGAGCCCAACTTCTACAACTTCTCATAAGCCTTCTTATCGTGATTCTCATCAGGAGAGTAAAGAAAAATGGATCTGCGACCTTCGCATTATTGATCTCGCAGATAGGACTTTGCGCGCCGTTTATAGAGAGTCACAGTGGTGATGCTGGGATGCATGGTCTTGCTATCGGTTCAATCATTATTCATGTGATGGCGCTATCGATTTGGATTGGAGTTATTGCAGGGTTTCTGATGCTCTCGAAGGAGACCTTCATAAGAGTCAACCAGCGTTGGGGGGCTCTCGCTCCTTGGGTAGTTATCGCGGTTCTAGTCAGTGGCCTTGTAAATAGTTGGACGCGAATGAATTTCCGAGATGCTTTTACTGGTGATTACGCAAGAATTCTCTTTTTGAAGAGCGCACTTGTCCTTATCTTGCTTGGACTTGCTTGGTACCTGCGCAGGGAAGCAAACCGCTTCAATCTCAAAGCACCACTTCTTGCTTTGGAGTTCGGATTCCTTATGCTGATCTCTTTCATCGGCAGTTGGCTCTCACGGACGCAGCCGCCGATTCGCAGCGACGCTCTCTCATCTGATGACTTACGCGCCCTTGCTCTGACTGGTTTGAGGTTTCCGGAAGAACCGAATCTCTGGCGGCTGACCATCGCGTATGAAGCCGATGGATTGATTCTCGGCGCACTCATCTTTCTCACGGCGCTCTATATCGCGGGAGTGGTTCGACTCGCTCGACGAGGAGTGAAGTGGCCGGTTGGTAGGACTATTGCCTTCGCATTAGGTATTTCGGCGATTGACTTCGCGACAAGTGGTGGACTTGGCGTCTATGCGATCTTCTCCTTCTCGCATCACATGATGGCCCACATGGTGCTTGGGATGATCGCACCAATAGGAATCGTCCTCGGTGCACCAATAACTCTGGCATTAAGAGCGCTGCCCAGTGGAAGAGATGATAAAGAACGTGGCCTTCGCGGATTACTAGTGAG
>RGOY01000292.1 GCA_010028225.1 Actinomycetota bacterium | reverse complement strand
CAACTGAATGACGGTGGTGGAAAGCAATAGCAGAAGTGACTAGATAAGTGGCTAGATAAATCTGTTCCACAGTCGGTATGGTGGTCTTGTCGGATAACAACTAAACACCGACAAGGAGAACCGAAATGTCCACAGTCAAAGTCAAGGTGAAGGTGAGTACGCTCATCTCTCACTTGGAGAAGGCTCTTGCCGAGCGTGAGGCTCGTTACAAGAACCAAGAGAAAGAGCAAGCCAAGTACGAGAAGGCAGTTGAGGCATACAACCTCGCCGTGCTGAAACTCATCAAGGCTGGCAAGGGTGAAGTTGAGGAAGCATCTCGTAACCACTACTACGAGCGTCACGCCAAGAACAAGGGCAAGGCTTCGTTCAGCGTCACCATTCTGCTCCCTGTTGGCTCTCTCCCAGACGAGCCAGAGCGACCAGAGACATACAACGACTACGAGTGGAAGCGTGAGCGTGAGGAAATCACGCAAGCCATTCGTGTGCTGAAACTCACCGAGGAACAGTTCGTGAGCGCAAGCACATACGCTTCGGTGGCGAAGTACCTCTAACCCCCTTCCCAACAACGCCACCGAGTTCGGTGGTGGGCTGACTGACTAGATAAGTCACCAGCCCACCACCACCCAACAACAAGGAGCAGAAATGAACGACAAGCAGAAACTCAACACAGCCTTCCGTAGAATGAGGTCATTAGGCGTGACTGCTTCACTTGGCATAAACGGTTGTTGCCGTTCGTGTATTTGGGCTGATTTAGCACGGGAATGGGAAGGCAAGCCTGTCGTATGGTTCTACAAAGGTCAGGGCAATACGCTTCGCTATGACGACAACGGTATGCTCACCTCACACCACACCATTTATCTGAACCACAACTCAGAGCAGTTCCCAGAAATGATTAGCAAGTGTGTGGACATTCTGAATGATGTAGGTCTGAAAGCAGAATGGAATGGCGAACAAAGCAAATGTATTCGTGTGTTCTGGTAGAAGTGTTGCTTACTTATCTAACTAGATAAGTCCAA
>RGOY01000291.1 GCA_010028225.1 Actinomycetota bacterium | reverse complement strand
CGGTCAAGTGACGGAAGGTCTCGATTCAACGGTCCCCGCGCTGAATTCAGCCGGAAATCCTGACCCGGCGGCGAACGGCGTCCCGCCGATCGAGCCACTCGTGATCAATACGGTCGTCATCATCGAGAGTTAATCTTCCGAAAGCACTCCTGCCATTGCGGCTCGTAAATCCGGCGCTGTGAGTTCACTTGCATAAGTCGTCATGTGTGATGCGTCCCTCCACATCCAGCGTCCATCACGCCGAGCAGGACATTCAGTTAAGTCACAGAAGACATCTATGAGGTTCACCACTTCGGCATCTACGTCACGAACGGCTTCTTCTTCTAACTCGAGAGCTGCTGCTACTCGTGCTTCAACTTGACTTCGATCCACCACCAAATCTGCGTCACATCTCTTCACAAGAATTGCAAGTGGTGAGCATTCACGTGGTTCGATTCCAGCAAACGCGGACGTGTTCACCACAACCACTCCAATTTGCTTGGCGGAGAGATACTCGATTACCCGCCCGAGTCGCATAGACCACGAACCGTCACTTGAATCAAGTGGGTAGTCCTTGGACTGCGCAATGACGACGAGATCGGGTCCCTCTTCAACTACTGCATCCAAGAATTCAACATCCCCCTTGACCAACTGGCGCCCAGATGGAGCGAGAAGGGGCTTACCAGCGTTCGTTGCGACCGTTGCATCAAGACCGAGCTCGTGAGCGGCAATAACAAACCCTTCAGAAAGTTGACCAGCCTGTGAATCGCCAATTAAGACGGCCCGACCACGGGGATCCTCAAGCCGGAAAGTACAGTCCGAATCTCGGCGCACTGAGTCCAGACTTCCCGACGCACAACCTTTGGCTGAATCGAGGTGAACATTCAATTCCGAAAATGGGTTTGAGGCTAAGAAAAACGATAGAACTGCGACACATAGAGGTGCCGCGGCAAGCATGAGTGTCGACGACCTCCGCAGAGTTCTTCGTTGCAAAGAACTCTCGATAAACGCATATGAGAAATGTGCGGGGGCGATCGAAAA
>RGOY01000030.1 GCA_010028225.1 Actinomycetota bacterium | reverse complement strand
TTGCCAGCGTTTGCTATCTACTTTCTTGTGCGAAGAAGAAGAGAGTGGATCTCATTTTTTTCGTACTTATTGGTCACCTGGTTAGCGCTCAACTTCACTACAGCCATCATGCACTTTGATGGTTGGTCTCGCTTCTTTACCTTTAATCAAGAGCGCGGTGTTGATCTTGGATCACTCTGGTATGCCGCATCACTTCTTGGGTTCGATTTGGCTGAATTAATATCACCGAACCTCGCCACACTGCTTCTCATTCTCGGTTCGACTGCCCTTGCTTGGAAAGCGTTGAGGGATCGTTTAGATAGATCTACTTACTTAGATAGTGAGCGCGCATTTCAACTTCTCACCCTTCTTTCTTTTCTTTCATTAGCTCTTCTCTTTTCGATTAATAAGGTCTATTCACCTCAATATGTTCTCTGGCTTACTCCACTCGCCCTGATGGCTATGGATTCCAGTGGTGAGAAAGACTCAAGGATTGAAGGTTGGAGCAGCGGAAGAATCTGGTTCTGGATTTGGCAGGTAGGTGAGGCGGTTTATCACCTCGCGATATGGCAGTACCTCGTCGAGTATTCGGGTGGCAAAGGGCTCTCCTCCACCCTCTATGCACTAACGATTCTTATCCGCATAGCTACCTTGGGGATTTTCGCCCATCAGCTATCTCGGGCTAGGCTCTCCCTCCCTTCGCGGGGTAGCGGCTAGTCATCTAGCACTCTCTCCGCAAAGCGCGCTTGAACCCTCCTGTCGTGGAGAGCCCACGACCGTTTAGTCCAGAGGAGGTGGGGTTAACGCATGCGTCACTACGAACTCATGGTCATTCTCGACCCAGAACTCGAGGAACGCACAGTCGCACCAAGCCTTGAGACCTATCTCAAGATCGTCAAAGAAAGCGGAGGTCGAGTCGACAAACTCGACATCTGGGGACGCCGTCGCATGACCTTCGAAATCTCGAAGAAGAGTGAAGGCATCTACGCAGTCGTTGACATGCACTGTGATCCTGCAGCTGTGAAAGAGTTGGATCGCCAACTCAATCTCAACGAAGCAGTCCTTCGTACCAAAGTTGTAGTACTCAACTAGATCCGCGCCCGATAAGTAGATAACCGATACGTAGCGAGAAGAGGAAAAGACAATGGCAGCAGGAGATACAAACATCACGTTGATTTGGAATTTGACGAGCGATCCAGAGTTGCGATTCACACCAAATGGTGCAGCAGTCGCAAAGTTCACCGTTGCTTCAACGCCTCGGTACATGGATCGTCAGACTAATGAATGGAAGGACGGGGATACCCTCTTCCTGAATTGCAACATCTGGCGACAAGCGGCTGAGAATGTCGCTGAGTCACTCACCAGAGGTATGCGGGTGATTGTCTCAGGACGATTAAAGCAACGTTCCTATGAAACGAAAGAAGGAGAAAAGCGAACGGTCTATGAAGTTGAGGTCGATGAAGTCGGCCCATCACTTCGTAACGCGACCGCGAAGGTAACGAAGACGACGCGCCAAGGTGGCGGAGCTTCGACTTTCACCGCAGCAGAGGCAACTGATGACCCATGGGCATCAACCACACCAGCAGGTGGCGGTTGGGGCAGTGCGGTCGCCGAGGAACAGCCTCCCTTCTAGTTGATATTCATCTAGATATTCATAAATGGCCTTAAAACCCCAGAATTAAAGGAGATTACGAAGAATCATGGGTGCTCGATCCAATAGAACTCTCAAGCAGAAGCCGAAGTTGCCAAAAGGCGCAGCGGTCAAGAAATTCAAGAAGCGTGCGAATCCGCTCAAGGGCGTCGATTACATCGACTACAAGGATGTTGCTCTTCTCCGCAGATTCATATCCGATCGCGGCAAGATTCGATCGGCTCGTGTCACTGGTGTGACCGTCCAACAGCAACGGATGATCTCTCGTGCGGTCAAGAATGCTCGTGAGATGGGACTGCTTCCCTATCCAAACTCGGCCCGCTAAATCCGGCCCCAACGATTCGTAAGAGTCACAAGAGATTGATCAGAAAGAGGTAATGAAATGAAGCTGATCCTCACTCGTGAAGTGAAGGGACTCGGGCATGCTGGCGATATCGTCACAGTCAAGGATGGCTATGGCCGCAATTTCTTGATTCCTAATGGCAATGCCATCGCTTGGACCAAGGGTGGAGAGTCACAGATCGAAGGACTTCGTCGAGCTCGTTCTGCTCGCGAGATTCGCGACGCTGAACACGCCAACCAAGTGAAATCAATGTTAGAAGCAAGCGATTTCGTCATCAAGGCTCGCGCCGGCAGCGAAGGTCGTCTCTTTGGTTCTGTCACAGATAAAGAGATTGCTGCCGCTATCAAGGCTAAAGCCGGAATTGATATTGATCGCCACAAGTTTTCTACGAGCGGCCACATCAAGAAAACTGGAAAACATCAGGTCAAGGTCGCTCTACATGCCAACATCTCTGCAACAATCGCTGTGACGGTAGTTGCCGAGTAGTAATCGCTCGAAGTCAGAAGGCGGACACTCATCAGTGTCCGCCTTTTTCATCTCATGATTCGGACAGAGTCGAATAATCTTTATCAACAACCTCACAAGCGTGAATCAACCACCTTACCCACAGAATTCCGAGATTTCTCCACCTCAATCCACAGCGCAATCCACAATCTCCACACCCTCTCCACAAGCTCGAGCACAGCGCTTTTCGGGCTAAATAGGCGTTGTCGGAGGTAAGTCAGAAGATACGCCCGTGAGTATCGCTGAGTTCCCAAATCCATCACGGCGCTCTAACAACGACATCCAAGAATTCGAACGGACTCCGCCACAAGATCTTGCTGCAGAACAATCAGTACTTGGCGGAATGTTGCTCTCCAAGGATGCCATTGCTGATGTGATTGAGATTCTTCGTTCCAATGATTTCTATCGACCAGCGCACGAAATTATTTATGAGTCAATTATCGAACTCTATGGACATGGAGAACCAGTTGATCCAGTTACCGTCTCCGCCGAATTAACAAAACGTGGTGAGATTGCAAAAGTTGGTGGCGCGCCCTACTTACATACTCTGCTTAGTTCGGTGCCAACAGCGGCTAATGCGAATTACTACGCGAGGATCGTCAGAGAGCAATCAATCCTTAGAAAATTGATTGAAGCAGGAACCAAAGTTGTGCAACTGGGTTACGCGGGTGAAGGCGAAGTCGATGACACGGTCGATAAGGCACAGGCAGAGATCTTCGCTGTAACTGAACGGCGAGCATCTGAGGATTACGTAAAGTTAAATACCCTGCTTCCCGAGGCGCTCGATCAAATCGAGGCTATCTCGCGTGGCACCGTTGTCGAAGGAGTGATGACCGGGTTCAAAGAACTAGACATCCTCACAAATGGTTTACATCCATCGAACATGATTGTTCTAGCAGCTCGACCTGCGATGGGTAAATCAACACTTGGCTTAGACATTGCTCGAAACGCCTCGATCCACAACAAGGCGACTTCTGTCATCTTCTCACTTGAAATGAGCAGAAGCGAGATCACAATGCGAATGCTCTCTGCTGAAGCAAGAGTTCCCTTGAACTCAATCAGATCAGGACAGTTGAGCGATGAAGATTGGGCCCGTCTGGCAAGAAGGATGGGCGAGATCTCAGAAGCCCCTCTCTTTATCGACGATTCACCAAACCTTTCCATGATGGAAATCCGCGCAAAAGCTCGTCGTTTGAAGCAACGTCATGACCTGAAGCTGATCATCATCGACTATCTCCAGTTGATGACGTCTGGAAAACGTGTAGAGAATCGTCAACAAGAAGTCTCTGAGTTCTCAAGACAGCTCAAACTTTTAGCAAAAGAGCTCGAGATTCCCGTGATTGCGATCTCTCAGTTGAACCGATCACCTGAACAGAGATCAGATAAGCGACCTATGCTCTCAGACCTTCGTGAATCGGGTTCGATTGAGCAGGATGCTGACGTTGTTATCCTGCTTCATCGTGATGATGTCTATGATTCACAGAACCGTCCAGGCGAAGCAGATTTGATGGTTGCAAAGCATCGTAACGGGCCGACTAAGACGATCACTGTCTCGGCACAGCTTCATTACAGTCGATTCGTTAACATGCCACCGGCATATAGCGCTCGCGAGCAGTACCCGAAGGACAACTAGTTCATGGGTTACAGAATATGCAATGTCTTGCCTCAATTGAGGCATTGATTACTTTGCCTTCATGACGATATTCACAACTTGGGCAATTTAGATACTCTGAACGAATTGCCTCTTCATTGAAACCGCCGCAATCGCTGCAAAATAGGCCACGCTTCCAACTTCGTCGACCAAAACCACTCTTGTTACAAATTGGGCAACGGGAGGCAATTCTCTGAGCAAGAATTTTCGCTACCGCTTTTATGTTCTTCTGTCTTGTAGGTGAGGCATGTGCTCGCAAGTCACTTTCAATGGTTATCTCATCCCCGGTCTTAAGATCTTGAAAACGTTTAATCACATACTCAAGGTGCGCCCGCTCTTTGATGCCTTTCTCCACAAGCAATCCATCTGGCCCCATACATTTCACAATGAGTTGATGCCTCGGAAAATCTGCCTTTACCAAGAATTCTTCAAGGCCATGCCTGCCCTCGAAAGTATGCAAAAGAGCGAGAATATCGAAAGATTTGAAGGATTCATCGATCTCAACACCCTCCCTTTTATCAAGATAAACAAGTGTTTCGACATCCGAGGTAACGAATGGAATCTCGAAATCAGGACCAATTGATCCCTCGGATGCAACTGCAGCATCAAGACCACTTACCTCTAGCGCCAGGCGAGCCTTTGCCTTTGCCGAATCGAGCGGTGATCTGCTTCGTTCGATATCCCCTGCGAAGGTTCCGAATTGATCTGTATCTATAGCAATCTCAATAACTTCAACTCCAAGGACCTCATAGAAAATTGGAGCAATGAGCGATCCTTTCTGATGAAGCGTAGGAAGTGCGACTTGTCGATTGAACGAGCCCATCGCCAACTCCAACTACTCTTGAAAGATTCGAAGGAGAGAAGAGATAGGCCTGTTTGCTTCGAGCGGATGGCGAAAGCGAAGTCGAGAGTTGACCCTGTAGTGATTCCTTCGCCCAAATCTTTCAATGACGAGATAACCGGCTTCCTCAAGATCAAAGATTATTCCGAGAACTGTTCGTTCGGTAATCCCAACAGATTCGGCAATGTCACGAACCCTTGCGTCAGGAGTCTTACTCACATGAATCAGAACATGACCGTGGTTTGAGAGGAAGGTCCAGTCCCGCACTGCATCATCAGGAGCTCGCTTTGCCTTCGGCACAAGAGAATAATACATGTAGAATTAGACATGAAAAAAAAGACATGTATACTGATAACTCATGTCTAGCTCCTTGGAAGTAGCCGTCTCCAATCTGACCTCGGTCGCAGTCCTTGTTTTTGCCTTTGGCTTTCTCGCGGCTCGAATCAAGAGTGATGTTCGGCTTCCAGACCCGATCTATCAGATCATCTCCATCTACTTACTACTTGGAATAGGACTTAAAGGCGGACATGCACTTCATGGTGTCTCACTCGAAGAATTTCTTCTCCCTGCAGTTGGGACGATTGCAATCGGACTTCTGATACCGGTTATTGCATTCTTTACGTTGAAATGGATCAGAGCGCTCTCTGCTCTTGATCGAGGAGCGCTTGCAGCTCACTATGGGTCCACATCACTTGTCACCTTCTCGGCGGGATTGCTCTTTCTTGAGAATAACTTGATTGAGGTAGAAGGATTTGCCACCGCACTCCTTACTCTCCTTGAGATCCCGGGATTGATTGTCGGCATCTATCTCGGCACCAGACATAACGAAGTTAAGGTTCCATGGCGGGCCACTCTTCTGGAAGTTCTTCTGGGCAAGACGGTGTTGCTCCTCGCAGGAGGACTCCTGGTTGGGGCGATTACAAGCGATGCTGGTTACGACAAAGTTGCCCCATTCTTTGTAGATCTTCAGAATGGAATTTTGGTTCTCTTCCTGCTTCATCTTGGATTCCTTGCAGGAAACAATTGGATAGAGATTAAACGAGTAGGGCTTCCAGTCGTCTTCTTTGGTGTTTCATTCCCGCTTCTTGCAGGAACGATTGGTGCAGTTGTTGGAACTATGACGGGGTTATCTGTCGGTGGTTCCGCAATTCTTGCCTTATTGGCGGCAAGCGCTTCCTACATTGCTGCGCCAGCAGCGGTCTCTGTCGCAATGCCAAAGGCAAATGCATCACTTGCCTTGATCTCTAGTATCGGAATCACATTCCCATTTAATCTTTTGCTAGGTATTCCGATTTACTTGGAGATTTCAAAGTTCATTCACGGTCTTTAAATGTGTGGACTCTTGTCCCGAGCACGATTAGCGAGATAAATACCGACTACTACAACTATCGCACCTGCGACCTGGATGTTGTTGAGTGCTTCGCTCAGCAACCACCAAGCAAAGAGACTTGCTAATACTGGCTCGAGGATGCCGATCACACTCGCGGTCGAAGCAGAGAGGATGCGAAGACCCCCGATCACAAAAAGATAAGGAACGAGAGTCCCCATCACAATCACCCAAAGAACTAGCACCCATCCCGGTAGCGAGAATTGCGAAAGGACTCCGGGTAGTTGCATCTGCATCGTGAGATATTGCGTGGGGTAATCCCACAGCGGTAAGAAAATCGCCATAACCAAAGTTCCCACTGCAAAACCCCAGACCATCATTGCCGCACTTGATCGAGTCTTTCCTATCTTCTCCGCCAAGAGGAAATAAGCAGCGAGTGCAATCGAGTCGAAAAACGCGGCGATCAATCCGATTCCATCGAGAGTTAAACCTTTCCAAGCCTGCGCAACGACAACGAGCCCTGAGAATGAGAGAGCAAGTGCAAGCCAAAGTAATTTATCTACCTGTTTTTTCAATACGAATCTCAGGAAGAGCAGGATCCAGATAGGGGCAGTGAATTCGATGAGGAGCGCTGTGCCAAGATAGATCCGGCTGATTGCCACGAAATAGAGCGCTTGAACCAAGATGACGCCAACAAACCCAAAAGCGATCAACCACTTCACCTCCCCCTTTTTTGCGGGGAGTGAGCTTCGATTAAAGAGCAAGAAGAAAATAATCAAGATGATGAAGGTGCCACCACTTCTTGCCTGGGTCAGGCGCCACGGTGACATGCCTTCGGCAAGGACGACCTTTGCTACTACGCCATTGAAGGCGAAGCAGATAGCCCCAAGAATAAGGAATATCTCGCCCTTGAGGTTTCGAAGCACCCGAGAACTCTAGCCGTTACTTGCCGAGCTTCTTCCTCTACTTCCTGATCTGCCTTTTTCGAGAATTGGAAAGACTCTAGAAAGATGCCTCTGCTAAATCCATCAATGAGCCATCTTCTGCTTCAAGGATCTTCCGATCAGCAGTGATGTGGGGCAGGACATGAGCGACGAAGTATTTCGCGGCTGCGACTTTGCCGGCGTAAAACTCTTTATCTTTCCCATCGAGTCGACCCATTGCAATCTCTGCTTGTCTCAATAGCAACCAGGCAATTACTACATCACCAACCGCCATCAGTAACCTCGATGTATTGAGGCCAATTTTGTAGAGCTCGGTGACTTTCTCTTGTGAAGCCATTGCATGCCCGACAAGGGTAGAGATCATGGTGCCAACTTCTTGTAACGCCTTACCGAATGCTTGCTTCTCTTCGGCCAAAAGTCCACCAGAGGTTGCGAAAGCTGACATCTCAGACGAGATCTTTCCGATTGCCTTGCCTTGATCCTTGACGATCTTTCGGAAGAAGAAATCTAATCCCTGGATTGCTGTTGTACCTTCATAGAGCGTGTCGATCTTTGCATCACGGACGTACTGCTCAAGCGGCCAATCCATAGTGAAACCAGATCCGCCAAATGTCTGAAGTGACTCAGTTCCGAGGAGAACCCAAGACTTCTCACTGCCATAACCTTTAACAATAGGTAGCAAGAGATCATTAAGTGCATCGAGAGATTTCAATTCATCCTCAGCCATTCCATCAGCTCTTCCCATTGCTATCGCATCTTGAATAGATGCGGTGTAGAGGACGAGCGCTCGCATTCCTTCTGAGTAAGCCTTCTGGACCATGAGCGATCGGCGGACATCAGGGTGGGAGATGATGCGAACTCTGGGACTTGATTTATCAGTCATTGTTGTCATATCGGGGCCTTGCACTCGAGTCTTGGCATATTCCAAGGCATTTCGATAGCCAGCCGAGATGGACTTCGCCCAAGAGATAGCCCACGGCAGGCTCTTTCTCACCGAGATTCATCTCGCATGTAGCAGAGATATTGAGCCCCATCTTGCTCTCGATGTTGGTGACATAGACACCGTTGCGCTTTCCGATTGCTCCGGATTCCAAATCGAAATGAAACTTAGGGATGAGAAAGAGTGAGAGACCTTTTGTTCCAGGGCCGTGTCCTTCTGGACGAGCCAAGACGAAGTGGATGATGTTTTCGTAGATATCGCCATCACCTGAAGTGATGAAGCGCTTCGTTCCGGTGATGTGCCAAGTCCCATCACTTTGTTTCACAGCCTTACTTCTTCCAGCGCCGACATCCGATCCTGCATCTGGTTCAGTAAGCATCATCGTCGCGCCCCATGCGCGATCAACCATGAACTTTGCAATCTTCTTTTGATAATCAGTCCCGAGCATGTAAGCGACATGTGAGAAAGCAAAACCAGAAGAGTAGAGATGCACTCCAGGATTTGAACCGAGGACCATCTCTGCAATCGCCCAGCGAACTGATGGAGGTATCAATGTTCCACCGAGTTCTACAGGTACATCAATCTTTCCCCAGTCGCCATCGATATAAGCTTTGTAAGATTTCTTGAAACTCTCTGGAAGTGTTACATCACCTGTTGCTTTGTCGAGTATCGCGCCAACTCGATCTCCTTCGACGAAGGATGCGGCGAGATCATTTTCAGTCAATCGCTTCATCTCTTCTAACATCCCCATCGCAGTCTCTCGATCGAGATCTGCGTAGATGGATTTGCCGAGGATCGAGTCACGACCAAGGAGGTCAAAAAGACAGAACTCGATATCTTTGAGATTTGCGCGGTAATGGCTCATGGGCAAAGAATGCTACCGAGGAGTAACTTACGCAAGATGGGCTCGCAGAGCGGCTGTGGAGCGGGCGACGGGAATCGAACCCGCGCTGTCAGCTTGGGAAGCTGACGTGATGCCATTTCACTACGCCCGCGTGTGGGAGTGGTCAAAGAATAGGTGTGAAAGGTAGGTTCGCCAACCATGTTGCTCAGCGACCGAGATATCAAGAGTGAAGTTGCATCAGGTCGCGTGGGGATCGATCCATTTCAAGTGGAGATGGTCCAGCCCTCCTCGGTAGATGTCCGACTCGACCGATTCTTTCGAGTCTTCGAGAACCATCGCTATTCCGAGATCGACCCTTCGACCGAACAACCTGATCTGACCCGCGAAGTCGAGGTTGGCGCGGATGAACATTTCATCCTTCACCCAGGAGAGTTCGTGCTCGCCAGCACTTACGAAGTAATCACCTTGCCACACGATATTGCGGGACGACTCGAGGGCAAGTCCTCGCTCGGGCGCCTTGGCCTACTGACACATTCGACTGCGGGATTTATTGATCCTGGATTTTCCGGGCATATAACTCTGGAACTTTCCAATGTCGCGAACCTTCCAGTCAAACTCTTTCCTGGAATGAAGATTGGCCAACTCTGTCTCTTCAAACTCTCATCAAACGCTGAGCATCCATACGGCTCCGCCATCTATGGTTCGCGCTATCAAGGGCAACGAGGACCAACGCCAAGCAAATCTTGGCTTAACTTCCACAAGACTAAGATTCGTTAGCACCCTTTCGAGTCCAGTCACCTTCGGGCGACCTGAAATATTCTTTGAGTGGAAAGCGTTGAGGAGTTAACTATGGAAATCATCATCGGACTCGGTGTAGTTGCGCTCATCGCCTTCTACCTCATCTCTCAGTACAACAAATTAATTCGCCTCAATATCGGCGTTGATGAGGCCTTCGCTCAGATTGAAGTGCAGTTAAAGCGACGAGCAGACTTGATCCCAAATCTCGTTGAGACTGTGAAGGGATATGCCTCGCATGAACGTGAAGCGTTTGAGCGAGTGACTGAGGCCAGGGCAAAGTCCAATAGCGCCACTGGTGTTCATGATGTAGCAGCGGCAGATAACATGCTTACTAGCGCCCTTCGCCAACTCTTTGCTGTGGCTGAGGCATACCCCGATCTCAAAGCTTCAGCTAATTTCATCCAACTCCAAGAAGAACTCTCTACCACCGAGAATAAGGTTGCCTTCGCGCGTCAGTTCTATAACGACTCAGTTCGAACTCTCAATACCGCAGTGAAGACGATTCCCTCATCGTTCTTCGCTCCCCTTGCGAAAGTCGGTGAGCGCGAGTTCTATGAAGTTGATGATCCGACAACGCGAAACGCACCAAAAGTCTCGTTCTAGTTTGCTTCGATGACATCATTTCGTGCGCTCCAAAGCGCCAATCGACGCAAAACCATCTTGCTACTTCTCGCATTCGGTGTATTGATCTGGGTAGTCAGTTATTCGGCGATGAGTTACTTCGGTGGTGGTGGCGTTGGAGTGATTCCAATAGCCGTCGTCATCTCTCTGATTACCGTTTGGGGCTCCTACTACGCATCTGACAAGTTAGTAGTGCGTATGACGGGCGCACGAATCATTAGTGAGAGTGATAATCCGCGTCTTTTTGATCTGGTTCAAGAAGTTTGTCTCGCCTCAGGACTTCCAATGCCAAAGGTTGCAATAGTCGTTGATCCCGCCCCGAACGCCTTTGCAACTGGTCGAGATCCAGACCATGCGTTGATTGCATTTACTACAGGAATCTTGGAGTCAATGGACCGTGAGGAGTTACAAGGCGTTGTTGCACATGAAATGGCACATGTTGCCAATCGCGACACATTGGTCTCTGCCG
>RGOY01000290.1 GCA_010028225.1 Actinomycetota bacterium | reverse complement strand
ACCTGAGTCGCTAGCGCCACGATATTTCGATTGGGTCGATGAGATGCACGATTGGTGCATATCCAGACAACTTTGGTGGGGACATCGAATTCCAGTGTGGTACGGACCAGAGGGCGAGATGGTTGTGGTGGGGCCTGATGAGAAAGCGCCAGATGGTTACCGACAAGATCCTGATGTCTTGGATACCTGGTTCTCATCTGCGCTCTGGCCATTTTCAACACTAGGTTGGCCGGATAGAAGTGAAGACCTGAAAAAGTTCTATCCCACAAGTGTTTTGGTCACCGGATACGACATTCTCTTCTTCTGGGTGGCGCGAATGATGATGTTCGGTCTCTTCGCGATGGATGGCACTGCGCCATTTCATGTCATAGCGCTACATGGTTTGGTTCGCGACAAGTTTGGCAAGAAGATGAGTAAGTCGCGCGGAAACACGATAGATCCACTTGAATTCATGGATAAATATGGCTCTGATGCACTTCGTTTCACACTTGCTCGGGGATCTAATCCTGGTGCAGATATGGCCATGGCAGAGGAGTGGGTGGCAGGTTCAAGGAATTTCGCGACCAAACTCTGGAATGCGACTCGCTTTGCGCTACTTAATGGCGCTCACTGTGATGGCGACTTGCCGAGCAGAGAGAAGATGAGTGCTGTCGACATCTGGATTCTTGATCTTCTCCAGGAGACGATCAATGAGATGGATTCAAACCTCGAAGGATTTGAATTCGCTAAAGCGAGCGAGGGCCTCTATCACTTTGCTTGGGATGATCTCTGTGATTGGTATCTCGAGTTATCAAAGGCATCTCTGGCAGAAGGTGGCGAATCTGCTGAAGCGACGAAACGAGTCCTGGGCGAAGTTCTCGATCGCCTTTGTCGCGCGCTTCATCCCTTTATGCCTTATATAACTGAGGAGATCTGGTGCAATCTCACGGGTGGAGCAACCCTTGTGACCTCTCCTTGGCCCAAGATAGAAAAGGGAGAGGGAGATAAAAAATCTCAAGCGATAGTTGATGATCTCAAACT
>RGOY01000289.1 GCA_010028225.1 Actinomycetota bacterium | reverse complement strand
TGGCTACGGCTTTGTCTAGAACGCCGACTCCGCTATTCTTCTTATCCACGGAGTGATATTAGCATCTCACTAGTTAAGATGGCAATATCGCCAAGGCTTAATTGCTTTGAATATTGCAGTTTACGAATTTAAAGGAGAACACCAGCAGATGGGTAAGACGCTAGCGGAGAAGATTTGGGATGACCACATCGTTCGTCAGGCAGATGGAGAGCCAGATCTGCTCTACATCGATCTTCAACTTGTACACGAAGTAACCAGTGCGCAGGCATTCGATGGTCTGCGTCTTGCAGGTCGCAAGGTGCGCCGCCCTGATCTCACAATCGCTACAGAAGATCACAACACTCCTACCTTAGATATTTTGAAACCAATTGCAGATCCCGTCTCACGTCTACAAGTGGAGACTTTGCGAAAGAACTGCGCTGAATTTGGAGTCCGAATCCACTCGTTGGGAGATATAGAGCAAGGGATTGTGCATGTTGTTGGCCCGCAATTGGGGATTACTCAACCAGGGATGACGATTGTCTGCGGAGATTCACATACATCAACGCATGGCGCCTTTGGCGCGCTTGCTTTTGGAATCGGAACGAGCGAAGTAGAGCATGTTCTTGCCACCCAGACTCTGCCATTAGTAAAGCCAAAAATGATGGCGGTCAATGTAGAGGGTGAGTTAAAAGAAGGAGTTACTTCCAAAGACATCATTTTGGCCGTCATCGCGCAAATATCGACTGGCGGTGGCCAGGGCTACATCATCGAATATCGCGGATCTGCGATTCGTAAACTCTCAATGGAAGCTCGCATGACCATCTGTAATATGTCAATTGAGGCGGGCGCGCGAGCGGGTCTTATTGCTCCCGATGAAACAACGTTTGAATATCTAAAGGGAAGACCTCACGCACCTAAGGGGGCGGATTGGGATGCCGCTCTTTCCTATTGGAGGAACTTGAAGAGTGATGCAGATGCAAAATTTGATAAAGAGATTTTCCTTAATGCCGATGAGCTCTCACCCTTCGTTACCTGGGG
>RGOY01000288.1 GCA_010028225.1 Actinomycetota bacterium | reverse complement strand
CAATTGATGAAAGGGAGTGATTGATTTGGAGAAGTTCATTTCACATACTGGCCGAGCGTTACCGCTGCGTCGAAGCAATGTCGATACAGATCAGATCATCCCCGCGGTCTATCTCAAGCGGATCACTCGATCTGGATTTGAAGATGGGCTCTTTGCGGCGTGGCGAAGCGATCCTGATTTCGTGCTCAATCGGAGCGAATATCAGGCGGCGACGATTCTTATCGCAGGCGCAGATTTCGGAACTGGCTCATCCCGCGAACATGCCGTCTGGGCTTTGCAGAACTACGGTTTCAAAGTGGTCTTCTCCAGTCGGTTTGCCGACATCTTCCGGGGGAATTCGCTCAAAGGTGGTCTTCTCACCGTAATTCTCAAAGAAAGTGAGATTGAATCCCTCTGGCAGAGAGTTGAAGAAGCTCCCACCACGGAAATTACTGTCGATCTCACATCGCGTACCGTTTCGTATGCCTCTGGCGATGGGAAAGAGGTCTCGATTCATTTCGAAATCGACGATTTCACGCGCTGGCGCTTAATGGAGGGGCTTGACGACATCGGATTGACGCTTCGGCATACGGAATCTGTCGATCAATTCGAGGCAAAACGAGCGAAATTCAAGCCAAAGACGATTCCAATCCTCAATTAATCGCAAACTCTCAACTTTCACTGGAGAGTTTTTCACGCGGAAAATCACTTCTTTTCGTCGAATTAGGGGTGATTTTTTCTTGCGACACACCGAAGCGCATTCACGAAAACACGCAATTTCCTGCGTAAGTTTGTTACAAAGTTAAGCGAACGCTTAACTTGCACCAGAACGGGTATAAGGGGAATAGATGAATAAGGCCCAATTCATTGCGTCGTTGGCTCCATATTTCAACGGCAGCAAGAAGGAAGCACAGTACGCAGTCTCGATCGTCTTTGACTCGATTGTGCGCAACATTCACAAAGGTGAAGACGTCACCATCAACGATTTCGGCAAGTTCAAGAAAGTCGATCGCAAAGCTCGCAAAGGTCGCAACCCATTCA
>RGOY01000287.1 GCA_010028225.1 Actinomycetota bacterium | reverse complement strand
AGAATGCTTCTGTTTGTATTTCTGTGACTGCATCTGCCAATGTATATGGCATTGGAGCATCTTTATTTTCTGCTGCCTTTTGAGCAAACTGAACAACGGCTGCTGCAACTGCAGGGTTTTCTTTTGCTAATTCTGCTATCAATGCTACTTCTTCTGTTTTAATACCCAAATCTTTTGCTAATTCTTTTGACTGTTCTGGATTTAATTCAGTTAAGAATGTTGATACTGCTGACATTAATTTGGCATCATTAACACTAATTAGTTTGTTTAACTTTTTAAGTTCCTCGTCAGAAATAGGATCGCTGTCTGTGTTATCCTTATCTGGTGTTACTACAGGATCTTCGTCAACAGATTGCTCAGGTTCAGGCTTTGGGCTTGGATCTATATCCTCTGGCTGAGGTGAAGGCTCTTGTGAAGGTTCTGGAGTTGGATCAGTCTCTTCGTTCTCCCCATCTGTGGTATCAGGGCTTGGAGAAGGATTGGGATCTTCTGGTTCAGTTTGCTCTTCATCTGGCCAACGAGGGTCTTCTGGTGTAACAATTTCAGGGTCAACCTCAACATCTGGATCAGGCAAATCAGGTTCTTGTGTAGGTTCTGGAGTTGGTTCAGGATCTAAAGGCAATTCTGGGTCTGGAGTAGTTACAGTAGATCCATCACTATTAATAGAAGCAATAAGGCTATTTAAATCAGCAATATCATTAGCAAGTTGCGTTGCTTCTGCTACCTGTGCTTGCTGTTCTTCAGCCGTTATAGGCGTTTGAGAGGGAGTTGGCGTAGGGGTAGGGGTAGGACTTAGGGTTGGATCTGGAATAGGTTCTGGAGCCAATGTAGGCGTTGGGCTTCCAGCCTGTACCTGTGTTGCTCCCCAAGCCTCAAGTGAAACTATAGACCCATCATGTAGACGAACACCTGTTCTAAGATTATTATATTCTGGACCTTGATAACTATAGGATACTGCAAGACTGCCTGTATTAGTAATAGCAACCAATATATTTACAGTACTTGGCTGTGCTCCATAATTACCATATGGAACCATATTAAGATTTAAC
>RGOY01000286.1 GCA_010028225.1 Actinomycetota bacterium | reverse complement strand
TGCTCATCATTGTATCAGACATTTAGCGAATGCTCACTTCACCATTGCGATAAAAAGTTTTTGTATACATTTTACCTGTTGGGTCAGATAGATTATAGGTTGCGTATTCTTTAGCATCTCCAAAGTCCACGCATTTTTCCCACGCATCAACAGCAGTTAGCATATCTGATACTCGCAGGGTATTTACCAATTCTCCGTCATACGAAGTAGTAAGCGCATAGGTGTATTCCATTTTTAGTTCTCCTCATCTAGGTCAAATTCAATATAGTTGTCATTTCCGTCATCTTTTAGATTAGTATAGATAATTATCTGTCCGTCATTATCCTCATCTATCTGATAATCAGGTGCGATTTTAGCAAGCGCAGTTCTAAATTTATATCCATTCATTTTAGTTTTCCTCTCTTTCAATAAGCCACGCATCTAGGTGGTGTTGTTCAATAATAGCCCACGCAGGAGCAGTAGTCAAACCCTTATAGGTCACGCCTTCAGGCATAGGTATTTCTAAATCCCAAAGTCCAGCATCATTCACAGCATCTATGGCTTCAACACAGGGTTGAACCATGAACGCAGGAACAGGCGGGTAGTGATTAGACTTCAGGTGTATTTCAACCTGAGCCTCAATAGTTAGATTATCAGCAAGAGCCAAATCATTAGCAAAGATACTTCCCATTATTATCGTGCCTCCATAGTAGCAAATAGTTCAGGCTCACTTAGCAAGCCATTATCCCAAATTACATCTCCGTCATCATCAAGAATAATATCATAGATATTACACTCGCAACTTTCAATTTCATATTCATCATCACTAGACCCCCAATATGAGTAGCCTTTACCATTACACAAATCGCAGTTAGCAATTAGTTTTAGAGCAATTTCCAATTTATCCATTTTTCATTTCCTTTCTTTCAATACTCTGAGCCTATCAGATAGGGCTGACAAAATCAAATCTGACACGCCCTGTCCAATATGTCCGTTTTGTCCTACCATGAGGACTGATAATAGAATGATAGATTTTCAAAGTCAGGTCTATCAATAAGAGGCTGCAATTGA
>RGOY01000285.1 GCA_010028225.1 Actinomycetota bacterium | reverse complement strand
GATGGCGACAAGAAGTGGTTGGAGCGCGGTGAGTGCGGTGCCAGCAGCGACAGTGGTGTAGCGCATCGCAATGAAGAAACCGACAAAGTGAAGAGCGAGGACTACCCCGGCAAGAAGTGACCAGGTGATGGCAGTTCGCTGGGCCTTGGTTCTCCATTGGCGAGCGCGCAGAGCGAAGGGAAGCATCAAGATTGAGCCGACGATATTTCGCCAGAAGATCAAGACCATGATCGGCATCGCGCTGACAGCAATCAATGGACCCGACATCCCGAGTCCGATCATTCCGCCAAGAAGAAGAGGGATATCGCGACCGGTAGGTAGCGCGGTATGGCTCTGCGAGCGAACTCCATCAAATCCTGATTCGCCCTCGCGCATCCTGGTCCTCTCGATCATCCTCGTATCAATCTCAAAGAGATAAGGGAGCGAGCCTAAGTGAATCTGGACTAAAATATCGGCACTCGACATCCCCGCCCTCATGGATCGAAGATGTCTTACAAATCTGAAGAATTTCTAGGGGGTATTTTCATGACTGCCAAATCCCCTGATCTCGTATTCCTGGCGCGCTTTGCTGGCACATCTGTCTTTGAACCTAATGGCGATCGTGTTGGGCGGATTCGCGATGTCGTCGCACTCCTTCGGGCGCAGAATCAACCACCACGTGTCTTGGGCTTTGTCGTTGAGGTTCCGCCACGTCGTCGCATCTTTGTGCCACTGACACGTATCTCATCGATTGATGTTGGCGTTGTGGTGATTACCGGGAATTTGAATATTCGTCGCTTTCAACCACAGACCAATGAGGTCCAAGTTTTGGGTGAACTCCTGGATAAGAGCGTCGAGCATGGTCACGGCTCGTATGTAGTCAGTGATATCGCGATGGAACTCGATAGCAAAGGTGAGTGGTATCTGACAAAGGTGCATATTGCGCCGAAGGCAAAGCTCATTCGCATGCGAAGTTCGGGTAAGACTGTTTCTTGGCAAGAGCTCTCGGGTCTGCAACAGGTAGAAGAGAACCAAGGTGTGGCATCACTTCTTGCCACCATTGCCAATATG
>RGOY01000284.1 GCA_010028225.1 Actinomycetota bacterium | reverse complement strand
GAGCAAGGATGGTGATGTTGAGGCCAAACATGGGATCCACTTGTGGATTTTCTACGACCAAGATGAAACCAACAGCTGATGCCAAGATTCCTGATATTGCAAATGCAGAGCCAATTAATCGATTCGAGCGGACGCCGAGCAAACGCGCTGTTTTGAAATCAGTTGCCGCCGCCCGAAGTTGCAGACCCAAAGTCGTTCTCTCGACGAGATAACCCATCGCTAAGAGGATCACAATCGTAATTGCCACAGTGACGATGCTGGAGATGGTGATGTTGAGGCCAGCAATTTCAAAAGAACCGGTCATCCATGGCGCGACTGCAGCAGAGCGTGGCAAAGCGCCAAAGATTAGTTCATAGCTCTTCTGTAATCCAACAGAGAGGCCAAAAGATGCAATCAACATGATTGCCGGCCCCGTACCTCGAAGTCGTCGATAAATCGCAAGTTCTGTCAGTATCGCAAGTAGGGCAGCGACGAGCGCTGCAAGGAGAAACGAGATCAAAAGCGGAAGATCATTTGTTACGACCATGACGTAGGCCGAGATTGTGATTAGTTCTGCATGAGCAAAATTGACCAATCGCATGACGCCAAATACGAGTCCAAGTCCGAGAGCCGCGAGTGCATAAGTGCCACCGAGTGAGATTGCATCGAGTATGGCTTGCATCAGGCACCTGCCCCGAAATATGCACGGCGTAGCGCGACTTCATCCTTGGCATCGTCAGGAGTTAGCGTCGCTTGAATTTTCCCGGCGCGGATGATGAGAGTCTTGTCGGCGAAAGCTGTAACAAGGTGTGCGCGTTGTTCGACAATCACGACAGAAGTTCCTAGCGCAATAATTTCCTTGAGCTTAGAGAAGACATCCATAATCACAGTTGGCGCGAGTCCAAGTGATGGCTCATCGAGGAGAAGGACTTTAGGATCGGCGACAAGAGCACGAGCAATGGCCAGTTGTTGCTGTTGGCCACCCGAGAGCATCCCTGCTTGATAATCGGCATGGGTATTGAGAACTGGAAAGAGACCACGAACTTGATCGAGTGCTCCCTTGGCCGAAGA
>RGOY01000283.1 GCA_010028225.1 Actinomycetota bacterium | reverse complement strand
AACTCTGGGTTGCCCTCCTCTTCGATGAGCGCTTTCACTTTATTCGCAACTTGGCCCGGTGTGTGCATCTCGGCATGAGATAGCGCACGCTCTTCGATGTGCGCGATGGCTTGAGGTGTAATACCAGCGCGAATCGCGCGCTCAGTCTCTCGAGCGATCACCGTGGCGTGCGCGGGAGAAATCTCACCGGTAGCGAGGGCTTCACTCGTTAGTGGAAGGTGATTGGCCAACATCCTTGCAGTATCGAGTTTCAATTGTGCAGTTGCTGGTGCCACTCGAAGGGCAGCAGCGATTTCTTCGCGGTCCGCTTCTTGGATTCGAGCGAAATCCTCTGGGTGATAGGCCTCGGGCTCTTCGACTCCTGCGAGAGAAATCATGACCCTATTACTCCACTCCTGAAGAAAGCTCATCTGCCGCTGGAGCGCGCTGAGGTAATCCACCTTCGATGCTTTACAGAGTGTTTCGACTTCGATTGCGTAAAGTTCATTGAGCGCTGACATTGATGCCGGAGCAGTCAAGATTTCTCGAATACGTTCTTCGTTGAGAAGTCGTGTCGCATTTTCATGCATTTTCAGAGAGTAGATGAGTGCTACGACATTCAAAATATTCAAATGAGAAATGTAGAAAACTTGATGTTGTGGATATGTGAGCGAGTTCAACTACACGGGCAAATAAACCCTTAATCTTTCCCAGAATTAAAAATGGCCCCGGATTTCTCCGAGGCCATTTCTTCTCTGATCCGAAGGATCATCAAGTTCTAGTTAGAACTTGATGTCGTTCTTCGCATCTGAGGTGATCTTTCCGTCGCTACCGACGTTGTAGATCTGGAAGAGCGCACCTGAGGTGTCACCAGCAGCATCGAACTTGGCTGTGGTCCATGCACCCTGGTAGGTGAAGTTCTGCCCTGCGGCAGCTGCCTTGATGGCATCACCCAACTTGGTCCAAGGAATCACCTTTCCACCGTTCGAGCCAGAGACTGCGCGGAGGCTCTTCGCGAGTGCAGCGGCCTTGGTGCTCTTGCTGTGAATAGAAGCAAGGCAGAGCAGGACTG
>RGOY01000282.1 GCA_010028225.1 Actinomycetota bacterium | reverse complement strand
AGTTGCCCTCACGCCAATGCGTGGTCATCGGCAGGCGTCGATCCTTACCGAAGGCCAAACCAGAGATCTTCGTGCCTGGCGGATATTGGCGCCGTTTGTATTCTGCGCGATCGACCAGGGTAATCACCCGCTCGGCCAAATCTCGAGCAAAACCTGCGGATGTGATTGCAGCCATCGAGCCATTTGCTTCGATATAGATGCGCAATATCTGGTCCAAGACAGGATATGAGGGAAGGGAGTCACTGTCCTTTTGTCCGGGGCGAAGTTCAGCGCTCGGCTCCTTAGTAATCGAGTTAGATGGAATCGGTGGAGTCTGACCCTCTTCTACGGCAAAGGAGTTTCGCCACTTCGCCAAGCGCCAAACATCGCTCTTGAATACATCTTTAATCGGCGCGAATCCACCGACTGCATCGCCGTAGAGGGTCGAATATCCCACCGCAAGCTCTGACTTGTTTCCGGTGGCAAGGACTAGATGGCCCCACTGATTAGAAAGACCCATCAGAGTTGTACCTCGAACTCGCGCCTGCAAATTCTCCTCTGCTACCCCAGTCAATTCGGTTGATGCCAAGAATGCATCGACCATCGGCTGGATTGGGATCACCTGATAGGAGATTCCTAAGGCGAGCGCTGAGGCTTTCGCATCACCCAGTGAATGGTCAGATGAATACTTACTTGGCAGTGAAACTCCAAAGACATTCCCTGCACCTAACGCATCGACAGCGAGTGCTGCGACGAGAGCTGAGTCGATTCCGCCCGATAGACCAATGACTACATCGGTGAATCCGTTTTTGCGAACGTAGTCGCGAGTTCCTAACACCAGCGCACCGAACACTTGCTCTAGATCTGCTGCTGGTGATGAAATCAATCCGCGTTGCTCTTCGCCTCGAGCACGACTTTCTGCAGACACCTCAATTACTGGAGTTCCACGAGTTGGCAATGACTCATTGACCTCAAGATCAACGAACGTCAATTCTTCTTCAAATTGTGGGGCTCTCACTATTAATTCTCCATGGTGATCAAACACCATGCTTCCGCCATCAAAGACCAACTC
>RGOY01000281.1 GCA_010028225.1 Actinomycetota bacterium | reverse complement strand
TTATATGTGCACCCCGCTGCTAACCCGATACCGTGCTTATCGAACTGTAAATCAACTGATCCAACAGAATGCGAGCAATCCCAGAGCATGAGTGCGCCATGCGCTCGGACCACTTTCTCAATCGATGCGTAGTCGTTCAATACTCCTGAGCGATATTGAACTATCTGCAGAGTTACGAGAGCGACATCATCATCAAGATAACGATTGAGTAATTCAAGAGTTATCTCCTCCTGAGGTGAAAGCGCAGGATTTTCATTTTCGATGTAGATGAGTTCCATGCCGTGAAGTTCTGCAATCGCCTCAATGGCATAGCGATCACTAGGGAAATTCGCTCGATCAATGAGGATTTTCTTTCTGCCTGGACGCGCTTTGATTGCTGCGACGGCCAACTGATAGATATTTATGGTGTTGGTGTCGAGAGCCAGTGTTTGCCCTGGTGCGGCTCCGAGTGCGGCTTCACCGATTAAATCTCCGACTCGCTCTGCCTCATCAATCCAATCGGCCCACCCTCCGACCATCTTTCTGCCCCATTCATTAGTGAGTAAGGCATTTATCTCATCAACTGTGCGCTTAGGCATTCTTCCGAGTGAGTTTCCATCGAGATAACAGACGCTCTCGTCGTGAATTACAAATCTCTCGCGAAAAGTACTCAGTGGATCTTGTTTATCGGCTCTTAGCGCTACATCGCGATTCATGTTGAGAAGTGTATGAGGTAAAATCACCTCGTTCTGGAGACGTCGCATAGCCCGGTCTAGTGCGCCTCACTGCTAATGAGGTTGGGTAGAAATACCCTCGGAGGTTCAAATCCTCTCGTCTCCGCCATCAAAAAAGTCTTGCAAGGAGAAGCGTGTCAACTTACAACGTGGCAATTGTTGGTGCCGGGCCGGCGGGCTACTTCTCGGCACAAGCGCTTCAAGGTCTTTCCAACAACCAATCCACATTCAAAGTGGATCTTTTTGAGAGGCTTCCCACACCTTGGGGTTTGGTTCGAAGTGGAGTTGCTCCAGACCATCCGAAAATAAAATCAGTTTCGAAAGTCTTTGAAAAGATTTCAGACAATCAAAACTTCAGACTCTTTGC
>RGOY01000029.1 GCA_010028225.1 Actinomycetota bacterium | reverse complement strand
GGTTCGAAAGCAGGCGCTATCGCTTCTTGGAGAAGAGGGTCGACTCGTCATTGTCGGTATCGCTAATGAACCCATAACCATTCCTAATGACATGGCATTTACCTATATGCGTACTCAAATTCGTGGCCATTATGGATCTGAAGCCCAACACACGAGAGAGCTCGTTGAACTTGTACGTTCGGGCAGACTAGATCTTTCGAATTCTGTTTCCGAAGTGATGGATCTTGATGATGCACATGAGGCTCTCACACGACTCGAAAAAAAATCGGGAAACGTGATTCGAATTGTTCTGAAACCTTGACCGGAGGTTTAGAAGGTTTTGGACGACGTCATGACTTCTAAGGCTGGAAGTTTTGCTAGGGCCTTTGATACTTAACCGTCATTGAATTTTTTGCCACAACCTTACCTTCGAATAATTTGAGCAGGGCATTTTCCGTTGCCAAGGTTGGGTCTAAAGTCAATAGTTCTGAAAGTGCAAAAGCCCAAATTGTGTATTCCTTGATTCCAGCCCCTTGAGAACAAGGTGGTGTGTAACCAATTTTTTTCCCTTGGAAGTTTTGACCCAAGGTGCCTATTTTTGAAGACCCTGCTGGGATCAGAATTGTTGTAGGAGGAATGTTGTAGATGGTGAGGTAGAAGTGATTGCCAATATCCACTTCGCCGGGACGAAGCGGTCCCGGAATGGTGTCCATAATGACGGCAAGTGATTGAGTACCTTTTGGTACGCCAGTGAAAGTTAATGCCGGCGAAATGCCATCTCCATCACAAGTGTGAACGCGTGGAAGTGACTGGCCCGAAACGAAGTCTGGACTTCCTACCTTGAAGACCGCACTAGTTTTGCTAACTGACGTCGGAGCAGAAATTTTCCCGCGGAGTAAGATCGTGTTATCGAGTTTCAAGTCACTTGACCAGACGAGTTTCGTTTCACTTCCCCAGGTGTAGTCAAAGTAGCCTTCCTTCACTCCAATTGCACTAGCTGTAAATTCCGTTGCGTAGTCCCAAGCTGCATCCTTGAAGGTTTTTGAAAACCATCCTTTGGGAAATTTCGAGTTACTAGTTTTACAGTCGGTGAGTGGGTCCCTTGATTTAACGCAGTCAGGGTTTAAGGGCGCTTTATTGGTGACTCGGGCCCGCCATTGCGAATTGGTACCTCCAACGATTTCGCCTGAACTTAGATCTCTAATTTGAGCGATGAGACCACCATCACCGATTTGCTGATTGGACCTGCCGATGTATTCCAAGCCCGAGCCATTCTCAACGTAGTCCCGAGCAACGATGGCAATAGTCAGTGGATAAGTTGCCTTGAAAGTGAACTTGTCGCTGTTAAATGATCTCTCAGTTGCAAAAGGCGTTGAGTCCTCGCCGACTTTTTTCCCATTGACGTAGAGTGAAAACCAGTTGTCTGCCCAAATTTCTGCTTGAAAAGAAAGGCTCTTATTGACAGCCCATCCAGGTACTAGGGCTACCACTGCCGAGAGGATTGTGACCAGAAAGATTAACGAGAGCTTTCGTAACATCTACTGACTCTTTGTGTAAGTGTCGAGAACTGTTCCATCATGCTTGATAAAGTCAACGCTTATACCTTGTGAGGTAGTAGTCACTTTAAGGTAACCCGAGCCACCTATCACTTTGCCATTCTCATAACCGTATTCGGCAGCAGAGGAGATTTTTTCACCTGGGTGGCTTGGTTGTGGGAGAGTCTGGTAAATGATCCCATCAAGTTCTTGCTTTACGTAGATATGGTCATGGCCCTTGAAAACGAAATCAACTTCATTCTTGACCAAGAGCTGGTGTATCGGCATCGCCCAGCCTGGACGATTGGAAGCAAATCCATCAGTACCATCGATATTGAGTCCACCCCACTCATTGAATTTGGCTTTCTCTGAACCGCCTCGGGACTGCGCATTTCCATAAAGTAGATGATGGACGTAGACGAACTTATGTTCGGCTGTGGAATTCTCGAGAGTGGTCTTGAGCCAGTCGTATTGCGTCTTCCCTAACGTCCATTGCCATCCATCATCTTTCGGATTAGTGGTCGTATATGTGAAAATATCAAGCACTATGTGGATCGAGTTTGGCGTATTGAACGAGTAGTAAGCCAACTCGGGAGTCTGTTGAGAAAAATACTCTTGTCGATATTTCTTTGTATTGAAGTTGCTGTAACCAAGTTCACCATCATGATTACCGAGCGTGAAATAAAAAGGAATAGTCCCTAACTTGTCATAAAAGCTCTTCATGTACTGGAACCGAGTCCTTATTGCTGCCTCAGACTTATCCGGCAATTTATCCGTCATAAAAATATCGCCTAAGTCCATCAAAAAGGCCGGGTTGGTTTTGACTATCTGAGCCAGCGTGGAATTAAATACTTCAGCGGACGAGTTTCCATCCATGTGGGGATCAGCCTGTATCGCGAATACGAACTCAGCACCAACCTTTGTTGTCGTTGCGTAAGCTTGAACCGTAGTAGAGAAAACCTTCTTGCTGCCAAGCAGATATCTCACTCTGTAGTAGATTTTTTTCTCCGCTTGAAGATTGGAAATGGTGAAGATAAAAGGCTTGCCTTTAATGAGTGAGTGAATCGCTGTCCTCATTTCATATTTCGATCTAGTAGGACCATATTCAATATATGCCTTACCGTTTGCCGTACTAGTGACTTGAACTGAGACCGAATTAGAGGTAGCACTAATGACCTTTGAGGTTATGGCTGTCGCTCCATTACTTCTTGAAAGGTCAAATGTGGTGAAGGCAAGAGTCATTGCTATGACTGAAGTCAAGGAAACTAGCAACTGAAGTGACTTTTTCATCTCCTTGAGTACACCTCCGTTCTGCTAGTTCCGTCAGGTTCTATAAATTCCATCTCGACCTCGGTCAACGTTGCGGAGTACTTGATCAGATACTTTGTTTTTGAGATCTGGAAAGTGAGCATGTAACTCTCAGGTCCCGTTACCTCGAATCCAGTTATGGATGCTCCACGCAACGGAGCACCTGCTGGACGAAAAGCTTTGGTCGCAGCCTGGGGATCGACTTGACCATCAATCTCACTGACTACTCCTCTGAATCCACCATTTATATATGGGTAGGTTTTTGTCCCGTGATAATGGTATTTTTTTTTCGAATCAAAGTGTCCGTTGAATTCATCTAGACCGACTGCATTCTTCCCATTGACCTCTGTCTCGCCATAGATTGGGAACCCGTCGAGGGCATAGGCGATAGGAACTTTCTTTCCAACAATAGTTTGGAGATGAAGAGGTGCAGTGTGGTAGTGATAGTCATCCGCTCTACCGCAATGTCCTCCCCAGTCGTCAAGTTCTCCAGTGAGGAAAGCATCAGTGCCCTTATTAGTCAGGGCGTTGAAGATTGGTACCCCATTGACGGCAACCGCAATCGCGCCCCGCAGGAAGTGGTCTTTGGCCGAAATAGGGCTTTTACTCAATACGGGTGTTGTGGGTATAGGCCACGAGTTTGATCCTGAGTATGGCTGAATGGTCGGCACTTGTTGTTGCCATGCTTTTATGCCGACCATCATCTGATGGTTCGGTAGTCCTGAACTCTCAACCATGTAGTACTTGCCACTTCGAAAAACTTTCACAGATTTTGAGAATGCGCTGAATCCCGGAAGTTTCACGGTTGTTGCCGAGTTTGCGTCAGTCATTCCTAGACCAGATGAAAAGAGTGCACTGCCCATCGCAAGTGAGCTGAGTTTAAGGAACTTACGTCGATCCAAATCACTGAGGTGACGTATCGGATGGTCGTGACGATCAATTGTCATAAGAGTAGATTTCGCATATCGCTTTTTTGGCGTGGTTTGCGGATTTTGGCACCTGCCGAAGGTAGGCCAGGTAACAGGCAACTCAGCTGTCTTATGTTTGTGAATTCCATACGAATTTGAGCTGTGGCGCGATTCGGGCTTTCTAGTTACTCCTAGTTACTTCGAGTAACTCCTTTGCCTGTTCAGGCTAAGCCTCACTACAAAATCGCACTTTCCCGAGAAAACCTATCGTGTGACCCTTTTGCGATGTAGCGACAGTTCCTAAGCGAGAACCTCTGCCACCGAAAGATGTTGCTTCCAACTTCTTTTGCTAGTTCGTCGAAAGGGACTACATCAATGTTGAAGAAATTTTACTGGAAATCAAGTTCGATTTTGTCTGTTCTGGTTCTAGTGATCTCATCGCTCTCTTTTGCGATATTCACTAATACAGCCGCTAACGCTCAAGTCCGTGGTCTCTCCATCGACTTTGCTGCGGCCGAACCTTCCTCCTATGACCACTTAGTGGGTGGTGGACAGTGGCAGACAGGTAATGTGAATCAACACATCGCGAGATCACTTGCTGGCGATGCATTTCGCTGTGGTGACGTAGTTTCCTACCTTTCCAAGTACACCCTAGATAACTCGACATCAATAAGAGATCTCGAGCCTTTGACTGTCACTTCAGACTTTTCTTTCAGTCTTGATACAACCGGACAGTCGGGCGCCATCCTCGGTGACGTCCTTGGAGTTTCTATTGATGCGACTGATCCTGCACAAGTTGGTGATAAAAATAGCGTTGCCATTCTTGAGTCTGAAGCCGCGACAGGTCCTGCATTCACTCAAGGGTCTGAATTACTGGTGACCGTTAGAGTCTCAGATCTCGAGCGAAACGAAACTGTGATTATGCGCATGGATGTGAAGATCATCTGCGACCCACGGCTTCAACCCACAGGGGATCTCCAAGCAAAATTCAAAGATGCTCGACTCACTTTCAAGAATGGCTCGACACCTGTTATCCCTGCAGACCCTCTCAATCAGGGTGTGAAGACGGTTCCACTGAAAAAGCTCAACTTACTTGCTATCCCGCAACTCTCCATTCAGAAGACCGTCACCACCGGGTCAGCTTCATGTCCGGGTGTCGAGTCACTAATAGTTATGCAAAATGATTCAGTTAAATACTGTTACGCAGTACTCAATATTGATAACGGAAGCGGCAACCCTCCCGCACCCATCTACAACCTCTCTGTTATCAGTGATGACGGCGGAATCTATGCAGGCTTCGACGTTCCACTTACATCAGGGCTCAGTGATCAAGATGGTGACGGTCAAGTAGATGATCTTGCTGCTGGCGCAATCGCTTATGCCGAAGTAGTTAAGTCATTCAACCCCTCGATTGAGACAACAATTCTTAACACAGCATCAGTCTTTGGCTATGACTCGATAATCAACCCCGTTCGACTTGATGCCTCGGACACAGCATCACTCACAGTGCAAGTGCCCGCACTTGTCCCAGCAATTTCCATCAACAAGCTGACTAATGGGGGAGATAGCGTCACTGTCCTGATCGGTGAGCAAGTCATCTGGAGTTACCAGCTCATCAACACGGGAAACTCACCTCTTTCGAATATCGCCGTAACTGACAATCAAGGAGTTGTTGTAACTTGTCCGCAGACAACGCTCGCTCCTGGCCAATCCATCACCTGTGATGGCGCAGGCGTTGCTCAACTTGGCGCATACTCAAATATCGGAACTGTCACCGCCACTTATTTGACGACGACCGTTACTGATAGCGATGCCTCCTCGTACTTTGGGGCTGCACCATCTATGACAATCGATAAGCGAACAAACGGATCCGATAATCCACGAATAGCGGTAGGCGACACAGTCACCTGGACCTATCTCGTGACCAATACTGGAAACATTGCAATCGATAGCCTCGTAGTCATCGATGACCAAGGTGTTGCGGTCTCATGTCCAACCTCAACCCTTGCAGTGGGTGAAGCAACGACTTGTACTGGTACGGGCACTGCCGTCGCAGGTCCTTATGAGAACAAGGGAACAGCGCGAGCAAACTTCCAAGGAACCGTTGTCTCTGCAGAAGATGACAGCCAGTACTTCGGAGTCCTTGCAGCAATGACTCTCGACAAAACCACCAACGGCAGCGACAGCAGCACGATCATTACGCTGACGCCGATTCAGTGGCAGTACCTGGTACAAAACACTGGCAACGTTTCACTCTCGAATATTGCCGTTGTCGATGACCAAGGCGTGACAGTCACTTGCCCGCAGAGCACTCTTGCAGCAGGTGATTCGATGACCTGTACTGGAAGTGGCGCGGCCGCAGAAGGTTGGTACTACAACGTCGGAACTGTGACTGGAAATAACGGGAGCTTCACGGCAACTGCAAGCGATGCGAGCAGTTACTTCGGTGCGAAGCCACTTCTGACACTAAAGAAATTCACCAACGGCGGGGAGTCTCCTGATATCCCAGTCGGCGATCCTGTCACTTGGACATATCTCGTTACCAATACGGGAAATGTCACCGTCTCAGAAATCGCAGTGGTCGATGACCAAGGTGTTGTCGTCACATGCCCGAAGACAGTTCTTGCAGTCGCTGAGGCAATGACTTGCTCAGGTACTGGTAGCGCCGTTGCAGGTTGGTATCGAAACCTTGGAACAGTCACCGGAACCTTCCAGCAGACAAATGTCCAAGCACAGGATTCGAGCACCTACTTCGGATCTAATCCATCGCTCTCCCTCAACAAAGAGACCAATGGATCTGATGGACCGACCATTCCCGTTGGTTCACCAGTGACGTGGACCTACCAAGTCACAAATACTGGCAATGTTCCACTCTCATCACTACTCGTCACCGACGATCAAGGTGTGAGTGTTAGCTGTCCAGAGACCATGCTTGCCGTCACTGAAACTATTCAATGTTCAGCAACGGGCACTGCCGTCGCAGGTCCATATAGCAATATTGGTACTGCGACAGCCACCTACCTTGGTAGGAGTGTTTCGGATACCGATACCTCGACCTACTTTGGGGCTGCACCTCGAATCGACATCCAAAAATCGCCAGATTCGCAGACCGTAATCGTCGGTGGAACTGTCACCTTCACAATTACGGTGGCAAATACCGGCAACGTTCCTCTCTCGGACGTTGTCGTAAGTGACCCTGCGTCAACTGATTGTGATCGCACATTTGCGAACATTCCAGTAGATCGAAGCGTCTCCTACACATGTACTAAGAGCGGCGTGATGACTTCTTTCACAAACCTCATCACGGCGACTGCAAAGAGCGGTGATACCACCATCTCTGATACCGACTCAGCAGATGTCATCGTCGACTTCTTGCCAGATATCACTCTGAGCAAGATCGCTGATGTCAGTTTCGTTCCTGCTACGGGTGGATTGGTCAACTACAAGCTTCGGATCAGCAATATCGGTCCCGATACTGTGGTTGTCACCTCACTTACTGATCCAAAGGTGACGATTTCGCCGGCATGTCTTGCCTTGATAGGCCAATCGATTGCCTCGGGTTCATACCTCGAGTGCATCATCCCGAATGTATTGGTCATCTCCACTGGCGAGAACAGCTTCATCAATACGGCCACTGCGATAGCAAGGGATCCCGAGATGAACATCGATACTGCAACGGCGAGCGCCACCGTAACGTTCGGTTGGTATGGCCGTACACCAGGATTCTGGAAGAACAAACCAGAAGCCTGGGTAAGTGGCTACACACCGTCACAGACCATCAGGAGCGTATTCACTGTTCCGTCAGTTCTTCTCAAAAGCGGAATCTTGGATATGAGTTTGCCAACTGGTGATGACACCTTGATGGATGGGTTGAGCTACAGAGGTGGCACGAACCTTGCTGGTGGATTCCAGATCCTGATGCGCGCATCTGTTGCAGCGCTTCTCAATGAGGCTTACTACGGGGTCTGGTATCCCGGAGCAACCTCAACGAGCGCTTTGATTGCTGAGGTCAATGCAACGCTCGCAACTCAAAATCGCACCGCCTACCTGCTTCTTGCATCGAAGTTGGATGGGTGGAATAACGCGATTCACTCTGACCTTCCCTAGGTCAGAATCTCTCTAAAGGAGAGATGGCGAAAGCGTGGGCCTAGTTTCGATTGACTCGAGACTAGGCCCACTTGCTTTCGAAAATGTAGGAAGTTCACTCGCGCGAGGCCCTAGACCCAAATTGAGAATGCCGACATTGCCACCCGAATAGATTAGGTAAAGAACTGCGTCTATCTTGACCCTTTTGTACAACTGAGAGAGGCTTAGGTGTGAACCTCGGTTTGGAACAAGAGGGCGACCGGCGCAAGTCCCCACTTCGAGTACTTCTTGTAGTTGCCACACTCGCTCTTATGGCAACTTTATCGGGCACTTTGGCTGCCAACATCGACATCAACTCTGGGAGTTCGGCTGAGTTTGGGCAGGGAATCGCGACAAGTACGGTCTGCGATTCGTATCTTGAGATTCGAGCCTCAACCACATTTGATGGCAATGGGCACAATCTCAGCGCGATTGAGATAGGAGATATCTCAACACTGACTCACGACAATAACCTCTCGATTCAAATCTATGACAGCGGTACGGCCGCCGGGCTACTTCAAGAGCCTGCTGTAATACGAGTGGGTTCGGATGGAGCCACATTCACTAAGACTTCACTAAACGACAATACGACGCTGGAGACAGTAACTGTTGATACATCCTCACTTGGTGGTGGTTCGAAGAATGAAAAGGGAAAATCAGTAATCCGCTTGAAGTCGATTACCAGAGACGGCACCAATCCCATTCCTGCCAGCGATATCTTGAAGTTCACCGTGCAAAGTGATGGAACTGGCTACTGCACGCCAATTTATGCAATCGGAGATGTAGGACCCGCAGGCGGAACGATTGGAATCTTGCCAACAACAGCAGGGAACACAACCGGCCTCTATTTTGAGTTTGCTGTGAAGTCCGCTAGTGAATACGTCTGGTGTCCTCAGAGTTCGACCGGAGGTACAAATGTCGTCGGAACGAGTGATGCAATCGGTCAAGGTGCTGCAAATACGACAAAGATCGTGGCGGCGTGTGCTTCAGGGGGAGCGGTCTATGCCGATAGCTATACCTTTGGCGGTTATTCAGACTGGTTCCTGCCGTCATTAAAAGAGATTTATGCAGTTCGAAACATTGCTCCAGCAGGTCGCTATTTGACCTCAACGGAAAGAAGCGCAGTCGAGGCCTTTATTCAAGCCTTACCAACAGCTAACCCAGTTGGTTGGGACTTCTGGGGCAAACATTGGACGACTTCTAACGTACTACCAATGCGAACCTTTTCGAATTAAAGAATAAATTGGAACTGCTCAAATATGGGTTATGAGGGATTCGAACCCCCGACCCAGGTTATTAAGAGTCACCTGCTCTACCAAAAGTCCTTCACCCCTTATGCTTCCATAGATTTCAGAAAGTATTTAGAAATATATGGTGAGAAGGATGACTATGAGGAATGCGTCTAAGACACTCGCGATTTTCCTCACCTTTTCATTCTGGCTTTCTATAACTAGTGCCAAGGGTTCTGAGGTCATTGCGGGTAAGAAGTGCCCAAAGAGTGGCGCAGTAATGACTTTAGACAACAAGAAATATACATGCATTAAATCAGGTACAAAACTACTTTGGAATAAGGGAATGACTGTTAAACGCACTGGACCATCACCCTCGCCTACTCCAGTTTCATCTCAATCTGTTACACCTACATCTAGACCGAGTGAAACTAGTTCCAAATCACCTACTTCTATAAAGTCGTTTAATTTAGTCCCAACTTTTAGTATGACGTCTTATAGCGAACGTCTGAAACGTTACAAAGATAGGCCCGATGGCTATCTATACATTGAACAAACACGTGGAACAGTTCAAATTTTGTTACCGGGAATTCCGAATTTCAATAGTGCATCCGAATATTTTGTAGTTATTCGTGGTGGCTCTGTTATTAATCGCGCATGCAAGAGTGGAGAACTAAGTCTTCCTATGGACTTACGAGCAGAACGAGATGAGAAAGGTTTATTGGGCTCACTATTGCCGAGAAGCCCTAAGGGATTCCCAGTCGGCATTATTTTCAAGGTAACAGCGTTCCCGATCTCTTTTGATTGTTACTACAGTAATAATCAAACGAAACATTCCTTAAGCGTGATTGAGACTGTAGATTTAGGAACAAAGTTAATTTCTCAATCTGAACCTGTTGAGTTCACAACTCCCGTGATGTGGCAATCGCTTCCTCCAAAACCAACTCCCACACCAAACCAGATTGAAACTTTCGCAATAACTCCTGATGCAATCTGTTTACCCGAAGGGGCGATAGTCAATAGTGTTGATGGCAGAAGTTACACGTGCAAGAAGTCCTCTATTGACGGCCAATTTCGATGGTCTCTATGAATTATTGGAGAGCATCTAATAGATAATCCGATGACACTCGGAGCAAAGTAAATGACAGACTTGCTGTGGCATTGCCTTACACGCGGGGAAGTAATGACTGAGGAATTTCCTCGGATGGTTGGTTTTCTAGAGACACTTTCCGTTCGAAAGTGGGTTGTGAGGGATTCGAACCCCCGACCCGGTGATTAAGAGTCACCTGCTCTACCAACTGAGCTAACAACCCGGTCCTGGACTTGCGTCAGCGGGGAATCTGACGCGAGGACGGACTATATCGGCTGGCGGGCACATCCCAAATTCGACACCATGATGCCGTGAATTCGGTCTGGAAAAAACCTTCCCTTGTTGCATCAACAGTGACAATCATGCTGCTTTTCTCTGTTTTCCCACCCTTAGCTTCTCATGCGGAACAGCAACTTGCTTCCAAAATACTCGACGAACTTGAAGTGAAAGGCCGCGCTCCGAAGACAGGATTTGCTCGAACTTCGTTCGGCTCGCCATGGTCTGATGTTGATCGAAACGGGTGCGATACGCGCAATGACATACTGATAAGAGACCTGAGTTCAATAGTTTTCCAGAGCCAACAGAATCGTTGCGTTGTATTAAGTGGAATACTCGACGATCCTTATTCTGGGACAAGAATCAATTTTGTTCGAGGTAAGTCTTCAAGCATTGCGGTCCAAATTGATCATGTGGTAGCACTTTCAAATGCCTGGCAAACAGGTGCCTTTGGATGGAATGAGAATAAGCGAAAGCAATTCGCTAACGACCCGCTAAATCTAAGAGCGGTAAAGGGTTCTCTCAATTCTCAAAAAGGCGATGGCGATGCGGCGACGTGGTTGCCGCCCAATAAGTCTTATCGATGTACTTATGTGGCAAGACAGATTGCGGTGAAGAGT
>RGOY01000280.1 GCA_010028225.1 Actinomycetota bacterium | reverse complement strand
TCTGATCCAATTTCCCGACTCCAGGTCGACACCTTGAGAAAGAACTGCGCCGAATTCGGCATTCGGATTCACTCATTAGGCGATGTGGAGCAGGGAATCGTCCATGTTGTTGGACCTCAATTGGGGCTCACTCAACCGGGGTTGACCATCGTCTGCGGCGATTCACACACATCGACCCATGGAGCATTCGGTGCGCTCGCCTTCGGTATCGGCACCAGCGAGGTAGAGCATGTTCTCGCCACCCAGACTTTGCCGCTACAACGACCAAAAACAATGGCAATTACCGTTGATGGAACTTTGAAGCCAGGCGTAACTTCGAAAGACATCATTCTTGCAATCATCGCCAAGATCTCAACTGGCGGAGGCCAGGGCTATGTCATCGAATACCGTGGTTCAGCTATCCGTGCACTCTCCATGGAAGCCCGAATGACAATCTGCAATATGTCGATAGAAGCAGGTGCGCGAGCTGGATTGATAGCACCAGATGAGACAACTTTTGCTTACCTCAAAGATAAACCGCATGCACCGCAGGGCGCGCAGTGGGATGCCGCTGTTTCCTATTGGCGCTCACTTCCAAGTGATCCTGATGCCAAATTCGATGCTGAAGTTATTTTGAATGCTGACGAGATCGAACCTTTCGTAACCTGGGGAACAAATCCAGGACAAGGTCTTCCGCTCAATAGAGAAGTTCCGGATCCGACATCCTTTACTGATCCACAAGAGCGAAGCGCTGCCGAGCGGGCACTGGCCTATATGGATCTTCGCCCAGGAACTCCGATGAAATCAATCAAGATTGATACCGTTTTTCTTGGCTCTTGCACCAACGGCCGAATCGAAGATCTCAGGGCAGCAGCAGAGATCATCAAGGGCAAGAAAGTAGCGCCAGATACTCGAATGCTCGTTGTCCCAGGCTCTGCACGTGTTCGACTCGCCGCCGAGGGAGAGGGCCTTGATCGAGTCTTTATCGATGCGGGAGCGGAATGGCGATCTGCAGGTTGTTCCATGTGTCTTGGAATGAACCCCGATCAACTTAAACCCGGCGAACGCGCCGCATCAACAAGCAATAGAAATTTCGAAGGG
>RGOY01000279.1 GCA_010028225.1 Actinomycetota bacterium | reverse complement strand
AGTTGCTAAATCTCAGGTAGGATATATCGAGGGACCAAAAGACAACGAGACAAAATATGGAGCATACACCAAGGCAAACTTTCAACCTTGGTGTGGTAGTTTTGTAATGTGGTGTGCAAACGAAGCAGGCGTTAAAGTTCCAAATACAGTTTATACCCCAGGTGGCGCAGCAGCATTTAAAAAGAAAGGCGCCTGGATTGATGGCGATCTTGCTGATCCTGAGCCAGGAGATATTGCTTATTTTGATTTTCCCGCAGATGGCGTTGATCGCATCTCTCATGTCGGAATTGTTATTGAAGACAACGAGGATGGAACTGTCTGGTGCATTGAAGGTAATACTTCAAGCAATAAAAAGGGAAGTCAAAGAAATGGCGGGGAAACTTGTAGACAACTTCGTGCATTTAAAAAGAATAGTAAAAAGGTACCAATCTCTATAGTAGGATTCGGCAGACCTAAATTTAAATCCTAATATAGTAATACGGTATAATATACTAAGGAGGTCATAATATGACATTAAAATCTATATATGATATTGAATTATCTTCAGCTGAAGGCAAAGATAATTTTTTACAGCAATTTAAAGGAAAAGCAGGTTTAATTGTAAATACTACAGTTGGATGTGGCAACGCAAATCAAATGGAAATATTGCAATGGCTACAAGATAGATATGGCGGAGATGATTTTCAAATTATAGCAATTCCTACTAATGACTATTGTGGCCCAGGAATTACACATGGTAAATGGTCAGAAGGAATAACCTGTGGAGCAGATTCTCAGAATTATGGAAGAGATGTTTATGGAACTACATTCCAGTTTTCTGAAATGGTAGCTTCTAATCCAAACGATTTAGTTGCTTCAACTTTGGGAGTAGAGCCAGGACATAATGGATTAGGTCAGCCAAATAAAACACCTCATGAAATGTATCAGCAAATAGCATATCAAATGTCAAGATTACAAGAAATTTATGGCAATTCGCCAACTCATGATTTTTATTCTTGGTGGCTAAATCTTGGATTCTATGGTGGCGTTCAAATGGGTGGAAATTTTGAAAAATACTTAGTTGATAAAGATGGCTATGTT
>RGOY01000278.1 GCA_010028225.1 Actinomycetota bacterium | reverse complement strand
CTGGCAATTTGCTGACTGTAGACTTTGCCTTAGTCCAACGCTTATCAGTACCGGATTCATTGCTTCTGCATTTGATCGGTTTTGCTGGAAAACGGAGAGACTGCCGACAACTTATCGTGATGTCGGCCAACCGATAGAAAAAGGAAGACAATGGCAACAGGTACAGTCAAGTGGTTCAACTCTGAAAAGGGCTTCGGCTTCATTGCCGTAGACGGTGGCGGACAAGATGTGTTCGTTCACTACTCAGCGATCCAAGGAAACGGATATCGCAGCCTCAATGAGGGACAAGCGGTGACTTTCGAAGTCGTCCAGGGACCAAAGGGTCCTCAGGCCGACCAGGTAGTCCCTAACTAGTCGATCACACTGTCAATCGAAGGGCCCCAGCGAAAGCTGGGGCCCTTCGACTTTGATGCCAAATTATTTTCTAATCTTTAGGTTTCTTAACCACTCCACCCGTTTTCTCTCTCAAATCTTGAACGCTCTTCACAGGCGATAAATCTTTGCCTTTTTGCCAAGCCACTAAAAATCGGTATGGATTTAGCACACCCCTCCTAATCCACCATGGATATTGCCCCGAAAATTCCTCTGTCGGCCACGAGATACCAAAGTGGAGGTGTGGCGAGGTGCCACGCGCACTTCCACTACTGCCAATCTCTCCTAACACCTCTCCAGCTTCGACTCTCGCACCTTCTTTGAGACCCTTCTGCACTGACTGAAGATGAGAGCCGTAATATCGAACCCCATCATCGCCAATCAATGAGACAAATTTTCCTCCTCGTGTATCGCCCGCATTGACACTCCCTGACCACGTATCTCTTCGTGACAGTTGATCAATATGTCCTGCCACCGGGGCAATAAATTTGCAACCGGCTTTGGCAAAAATGTCAGTCGCTGGATAGTCGTGGTGATAGCGAGAGTACTTAACTTTGCAATCTTTTACCGGAAAGAGATAGTCGAATCCAGTGGGCACAGCAGGTGGCGAAACAAGAAGATTTACCAAGATAGAGGCAGATACTAGAAAACGAAATCTTCTTGGAATTTTGATTCTTTTCACAGTTAATTCTTTGCGAGCGCACGCCG
>RGOY01000277.1 GCA_010028225.1 Actinomycetota bacterium | reverse complement strand
GCTGGCTCGGTTGTAAAGTGGTGAATAGGTAATAGTTCGAGCGCGCTCACTCCTAAATTTTTTAGATAGGAGATTGTTGAACTTTCACCGAGTGCGGCATAAGTTCCACGGATCTTTTCAGGTAGTGAAGCGTTCAACTTTGTGAAGCCCTCAACGTGCGCTTCATAAATGACAGTCTCACTCCAAGGGCGATTTGGCCGGTTAACTTCTCTGGCCTTGAAATCAGTGACAACGGAGAAAGGGACTATTTCGGCAGAGTTTCGGATATCGCGGGTATGGAGATCACCTACTCCAAGTTCGTCATCTGCATGGTGGGCAAATATCGCGCAGTCATCTGCCACCTGCCCATCGAGGAGATGTGCGTATGGATCGATTAAGAGTTTGGCGGGATTGAAATGCAATCCCTGAGCGGGATCCCATCGACCATCGATTCGGTAGCCATATCTTTGACCGATGCCGACACCCATGATGTGACCGGACCAGAGGGACGGATCGTCCGCAAGAGGCTGAAGCGGTGTGCGAGTCTCGTGCCACGAACCCGAGCTGTCTTGTGCGAAGAGAGCGAGCTCAACTCGACTTGCGCGTGGAGCGCGAAGTGAGAAAGTCGTGCCATCGCCCTCGAAATGGGAGCCAAGTCTTGGCCGAGCGCGCATCGCGTCACCTTATATATGGGTCGGTAGAAATCGAGTCAACGGGGCTTTCAGTTAGAGGAGAAAGTGACTGGCGAGTAACATCCGCGCCATGAAGATTGCAGTCTGCGTCAAGCAAGTCCCTGACTCCTGGGCGGAGAAGAAGATGGTCGATGGGCGCCTCGACCGCGAGAGTGTCGACGCAGTCCTCAATGATCTCGATGAATACGCCATCGAAGAAGTGCTTCGATTAGTTGAACCACTCAATGAGGCAGCCGGAAGCGAAGTCCATACGGTGACACTTCTTTCGATGGGGCCAGATCGCGCGAGTGAAGCGATTCGCAAGGGATTGTCCATGGGTGCTCATGATGCAATTTTGGTATCGGACCCCGCGCTCGCAGGAAGTGATGCGCTCGCCACTTCGAAGGTCTTGGCGAAAGTGATTGCAGATG
>RGOY01000276.1 GCA_010028225.1 Actinomycetota bacterium | reverse complement strand
TGCCATTGTCATTCCACTGAAGGAGCCAGCCCCGAAAGAGAAATTCTTCTGAAGTCGTCTGCACGGGAAGGAGAACGAGGCAGACCAATATGTAGGGCAGAAATGTCCAGAGGTCAAAGGTGAAGGTGTAGTCCTTCTCATTGAGGAAGAGATCGATCGCAGATAGCGGGACGATGATTGCCGCCATGGCGAAAAATCCATGCCAGATTCGTCGAAACGAGATGGAGGCGTGGGGAGTAATGAGTCGTTTCCAGGGCAGTCGCAGCAGAAGCGGGTAGAGCAAAGGAACAACGATGAAGAGCGGGAGGAAGGTGATCAAGACGATGAAGAGGGCAATCCATGGCTCTACATCTGGGAATGTGTCGAGGGAATCCCAGGGCACATCAAAGGCGGTTGCTGAGGTAAGTAGTGCGACTGTGCCAGCTGCTTGCCAGACGATAACGGCGATGAGTGCGCCGATGAGCCACTGCCACCACTTCGGCCGAGTGAGTTCTTTTGTTGTTGGCGGTTCGTTTATTGGTTGAGGACTTTGAAAAGCCACGAGTGAAGAGTATCGCTGAAAGTCACAAATTCGCCTTGAATGTCATTTAGTTGAACTTTCAAGTAAAGTGCGCCCATGGCAAAAGTTAGCCCCAAGTGGCTTACCCCGAAGGAGATGAGAGCCTGGCGCTCCTACATCATCGCTTCGCGAAGGCTTCTTGAGGCTCTTGATCAAGACCTTTCCGGTCATGATCTCTCGATGGCCGATTATGAAGTTCTCGCGCAATTGAGTGAAGCTCCAGGTCGCCGGATACGGATGAGCGATCTTGCCGAGATTGCCATGCTCTCCAAATCCAGACTTTCCCACAGAATCACAGTGATGGAGAAAGCAGGATGGGTAAGGCGCGAAGCGTGTAAAGAGGATCGTCGGGGTGCATGGGCGGTTATGACTGAGAAGGGTTTGAAGGCGATTGTGAAAGCTGCACCCGATCACGTTGACTCAGTGCGAACTAGATTTCTTGACCGCCTCGATGGCGAGGATCAGATCAACCTTGCTGATGTTTTCGAAGAAGTTCTCGCTGGACTGAGAAGCGAATTCAAAAGCGAGAAGGAGTAGAAGTAGTTTACAT
>RGOY01000275.1 GCA_010028225.1 Actinomycetota bacterium | reverse complement strand
CACTGTTGCATCACAGATGTCCGATGCTAAGAAATTGCAGATGCGAGTGGACTTTGACGTCGTTACTAAGGACTCTAAAGCTGCAATTTTTCGTGCGAACGGCTCAACAGTTACTTTCGCAGGATTTCTTGCGGCGCACGAAGAGGTAACAGACGATAAATCCGAAGAAGTTGATAAGAGACTTCCCGTGATGTCAGTCGGTCAGAACGTAAAGGTTGATGAGTACATCTCTGAATCTCATGAGACCAAGCCACCTGCTCGTTACACAGAACCAACCCTTGTTAAAAAGTTAGAAGAACTAGGAATCGGCAGGCCCTCTACCTTCGCTTCAATTATCCAAACAGTTCAAGACCGGGGATATGTCTTCAAAAGAGGACGTGCCCTAGTCCCCACATTTCTTGCTTTCTCAGTTACTGGTCTTCTTGAACAACATTTCACAAAGTTAGTCGATTATGAATTCACTGCTTCGATGGAAGAAGACTTGGATCGAATCGCAAACGGTGAAGCAGAGCGTGTCCACTGGCTCACCGATTTCTTCTTTGGGCACGATGGCCAACCAGGATTACAGGAGTTGTCGGCCGACCTTGGCGTTATCGATGCTCAGGCGATAAATACGATGAAGATGGGCCAAGATATTGAGATTCGCGTTGGCCGTTATGGTGCCTATCTTCAAATCGGACAGGGCGAAGATCGAAAATTCGCGAACATTCCCGAAGGTATGGCTCCTGACGAACTTACTTTAGAGAAGGCAGTTGAACTACTCTCACAACCATCCGGTGAGCGACCCCTTGGTGTGGATCCAACGACTGGTCTTGAAGTAATGGCGAAGTCGGGTCGTTTTGGCCCCTATGTGACTGAAGTTTTGCCAGAGCCGGAACCAGTAGAGGGTAAGAAATCAAAAAAGAAGAAGGATGCACCAAAGCCCAAGACGGCATCACTTCTTTCTTCGATGACGCTAGACACAATTAATCTTGATGATGCTCTCAGACTCCTTGCACTTCCAAGAACGATAGGAGAGTACGAAGGAGTCGAGATCACAGTCCAAAATGGTCGATACGGTCCCTATCTAAAACACGGTACCGATTCTCGAACACTAACCAGTGAAGATC
>RGOY01000274.1 GCA_010028225.1 Actinomycetota bacterium | reverse complement strand
TTCGCGTGATGAGGATGCGTTACCCCAGTCGGAGTCATTTGATGAGTAGCTGGCGGTGATGGATTGCGCGCCGTGCGAGATTGGTTTCCAGGTGCAGGTGGCGGTAAGAGTTCCAGCATTGACGTTTCGTGCTGCGCAGCCACTGATAATCCTTCCTTTGGCGCGAAATGCCACAGTTCCGGTAGATGAGGTAACTGCGCTGAGCGTGAAGGTTCCTCCCTTGCGTGGAGTGCCGGGAACAGTAAGAGTGATCGAAGAAGTTCCCGTTGCAACGGTAATGGAGATGGACTGGGTCGCGGTTGCTCCCGCTTCATCGGTTGCGGTGATGGTGAATGAGGTAGTGCTTCTGCGTGCAGCGCTCGATGAGACCGAAACGATGCCAGTTGTGGCGTTGATTGAAATACCTGTTGCAGAAGGGGAAAGCGAAAAGGTCTTGTTTCCTGTTCCTCCTGTTGCCGTGAGCGAGGACGAAGAGGCAGCAACGCCATAGGTTGTCGAGATTGCAGCAGGCGCAGAGAACGAGATCGCTCCGTTGACCGTCAATGTTGCAGCAGTTGAAGTCTCTGAATTCGTCACTCCAGACTTGGTATTTGTGACTACAACTCTGTAGCGATAGGTGTCTTCTGAGGTTGTGAGGGAAGTCAAGGTGAGTGTCGTCGTTGTGACACCAGAGATTCCTGAACCGTTGGAGAGATTGCTAAAACTCACACCAGAGTTGGTCGATACTTGCCATTGATACGAAAGAGTTCCGGCATCAGGTGATGTCGCGCTTACCGTGAATATAGCGCTTCGCGATGTCGTTGTTGCCAGGGTCGCCGTCGCGGTGATGAACCACCCAGCCAGCAGGGATCGGCCCGTGGTGCCGCTCATAGATGACGCGGTGCGCGCACCTGCCGCCGATGTACTTGTAGCCCATACCGAGGCGCCTTCCTTGACGTCGCCAGCAGCCACCCACTGGTCGCCCACCAGTATGGGATGGTCTTCGGCATCCTGGTGTTTCTCACCGTTATCACCGTTGCGGCATCCAGAGTCGACTTCGGCACCCTGAACTTAGTGATCGCCATGCTTATTGCGTCCGTCAAAGCTGGCTTGGTAGCTCTAATCTTTAT
>RGOY01000273.1 GCA_010028225.1 Actinomycetota bacterium | reverse complement strand
AAAATACGGAGCATGTTCGCGCTCATCAACTGGTTCTTCACTCGTCGGCGCGTCATCGATTTCGGTCGCATCAACCAAGGCCGTTGTTAAACGCACTTCGTTAACGCGCGTTTGAAGTTCGAAACTCGCGTTTAACGTTCTATCTGGGATCAACTTTGAATTTATGTAACCAACCTCATCAAAAGAATTAATCGACAAGAGTTCTAATCAGATATGTGAGAAAGAGAGAAGTAATGAAGGTCTATAACGACATAACCGAGGTATTCGGAAATACACCTCTAGTGAGGCTCAACCGAATGACCGAAGGGTCTGGCGCAACAGTTCTTGCCAAGCTTGAGTTCTATAACCCAACCAGCACAGTGAAGGATCGCATCGGTATCGCGATGGTTGATGCGGCCGAGAAGAGCGGGGAGCTCAAACCAGGCGGAACTATCGTCGAAGCGACTTCTGGAAATACTGGCATTGCACTTGCGATGGTGGGAGCGGCTCGAGGTTATAAGACGATTTTGACCATGCCCGATTCGATGTCGAAGGAACGTCGTGCCCTACTTCGAGCATTTGGCGCAGAGTTGATTCTGACTCCTGCTGCGGAGGGAATGAAGGGGGCCGTCGCCAAGGCCGAGGAGATTGGAGCATCGGGCGCTGTGATGGTGCGCCAGTTTGAGAACGAGGCAAACCCGGAAATCCACCGAAAGACAACAGCGGAAGAAATTTGGCGAGATACAGATGGCACGGTGGATGCTGTGGTTGCTGGAATCGGAACCGGCGGAACGATCACTGGTATCGGACAGGTGCTGAAACCTCGAAAGCCTGGTTTGAAGATTTTCGCGGTTGAGCCTGCGGCTTCTCCCATTCTCAATGGCGGAAAGCCCAGTGGCCATCCGATCCAAGGAATCGGACCTAACTTCGTTCCACCAATCTTGGATCGAAGCGTCTACGACGAGGTGATTGATGTCGAGGCAGATGATGCTGTCGCGTTTGCTCGCCGTGCTGCTGCATGTATTCCTGCAACTGCTCTTTGCCGAATGCCATCCACATAGCGCTAATTTTTTCAGTCACTTCGCGTGCGATGTCTTCTTTGCTTTTGCTCATAAATGCCTCTCAATCTGT
>RGOY01000272.1 GCA_010028225.1 Actinomycetota bacterium | reverse complement strand
CGCCTTGCTGTCACGTGCTGAACGTGAGTTTGAAACCACGATTCTGAAATGTGGAGTCCTAATTTTTCCAAGACGCATCAAACGAATCTTTACTGCCACTCTCTATCTCCTTTATTAACATTGCCTAGAACTGCTAGTTATTTTGAAGAACTGCGCCATCAGTCGAGGTTTTGCCTCGAAGAGTTTTGCTTTCTGGCGAGTGGGCCGCAAGAAATCAAGCTCAAGCAACAGATCTTTATCTAGCTGAGAGGTAGAGGGGCTCTCGAGCAGGTTCCGTATTCTGCCAGCCCCCAGCGAGTAGGCCCAAATCGAGAGGCGTTATCCGCGCTCTTCGGCCGCTCGTTTCGCCGGATTTCCAGAGCGACTCTTCTTCTTCGGCGGCTGGACCGGCGGTCGGCCCGAGCCAGATCCAAATGAACCGGGTAGACCTGGCATCGCGGGCATTCCAGCCATTCCAGAACCTGATGGAGGATTACCAGAGCGCATCTGTTTCATCACTTTCTGCGCAGCTTGGAATCGCTCAACAAGGTCATTAACCTCCGTCACGCTCCGTCCACTTCCGCGAGCAATGCGTGCTCGCCGTGATCCATTGAGAACTTTTACATCTCGTCTTTCGCCAGGAGTCATCGAATCGATAATTGATTGCGTCCTTATCAATTCCCGGTCATCTAGCCCTTCCAGCTGCTTCTTCATAGCGCCACTTTGAGCACCGGGAAGCATTCCCAGTAATTTCGTGAATGAGCCCATCTTTCTCATTGCTTGAAGTTGCTCAAGGAAATCTTCCAACGTGAAGTCATCTCCTTCGACAAATTTTTTCTCTAAACGTTGAGCCGTATCAGAATCAAAGGCTTTCTTTGCGCTCTCTGCCAAAGTAGCGATGTCCCCAGCACCAAGAATTCGAGAGGCCATTCGTTCGGGATAGAAGTAGTCAAAATCCGATGGCTTTTCTCCGGTGGAGATGAAACGAATTGGCTTACCTGTCACTTTTGCTACCGAAAGCGCTGCTCCGCCGCGAGCATCTCCATCTAATTTGGTCAAGATGATTCCGTTTATCCCGACACCAGTTGCAAAAGCCTTTGCCGTTGTCGCTGCGTCTTGGCCAGTCATGGC
>RGOY01000271.1 GCA_010028225.1 Actinomycetota bacterium | reverse complement strand
GAGCCATGCGCTCAAACTTGCGATATTGGATAGATACATTTCGATTTCCAAACTGGAGCGCAGAGCGGATGCGCACCACAGTCTCTGTTCATAACCGGGCCGTTTTCGACGACCTCATGGGTCAAGGCAAAGGATTGATCGTTGCCTTGCCGCATGCGGGTAATTGGGATCATGCAGGAGCTTTTTTCTGTGCTGAGGGTTTCCCACTTGTGACCGTGGCAGAACATCTCAAACCAGAGCGACTCTTTCGAAAATTTTTGGCCTACCGCGAAGCAATGGGGATGGAAGTCCTTGACCTTGATGGCAAGGTGATTTCCCATCTAGAGCAGCGTCTTCGCGAAGGCCGTCTCATCGCTCTTGTCTCTGATCGAGATCTTTCAGCAACGGGTGTGATTGTTGATTTTTTCCAAAAGAAGGCGAAGTTTCCTCCTGGCCCTGCAAGGCTCGCGATCACTACGGGTGCGCCGTTGATTACTGCATATGTCTCCTATACAAAGGAGGGAATTCATGTCGATTTCAGCGAGCCAATCTCGCTCTCACCACGAATTGAAAGTATCGAGAATGAGGTAGAAAGAATCACTCAGGAGATTGCTAAGAATTTTGAGCGAGGAATCCGATCGCGACCGGAAGATTGGCATATGCTCCAACGGGTCTTCATCGAAGAGAGCGCGGCTGAGCGAAGTGAGAGACCTCTGCCGTGAGACGAAAATTGCGAATCGGTTTGGTTTCTCCATACGGATGGGATAGCCCTGGTGGCGTCCAAGTTCATATTCGAGACCTCTCCAAGTTCTTGATCGGTAATGGTCACGAAGTCTCGGTTCTCTCTCCAGTGGATAACGAGGAGTCAATCGAAGAGGATTTCGTGGTTTCAGCTGGAAAGCCGGTTGCGATTCCCTACAACGGAGCAGTAGCGAGAGTCCTTTTTGGTCCGGTCGCAGCATCACGGGTCAGACAATGGATCTCCCTTGGTGAATTTGATGTGCTCCATATCCATGAACCTGCGATTCCAAGTCTTGGGCTCCTTGCTTGTTCGATCGCCGAGGGACCAATCGTCGGAACGTTTCATGTAGCGGCACCGAAGTTCAAGATTGCATTCGCAATAGTTCCTATC
>RGOY01000028.1 GCA_010028225.1 Actinomycetota bacterium | reverse complement strand
TCCTTCACGAGCGACTATGGCGGCAACACCTTCGCTACAAAATCAAGCAAGCGCGGTTGCGCCTGCCGCAGCGGTGGCTCCCGTGACACCTTCGCCGCTTCGCGGAACTCGTGTACCGATGTCTCGTTTGCGCAAAGTCATTGCCGCTCGCATGGTGGAGTCACTACAAGTTTCAGCACAACTCACCACTGTCGTAGAAGTTGATGTCACGGCAATAGATCGTCTTCGAAACAAAGCGAAAGCAAGTTTCGAAGCGCGTGAAGGCGTCAAACTCTCCTTCCTGCCTTTCTTTGCGATAGCCACTTGTGAGGCGCTCAAACAACATCCAGTCGTCAATGCATCTGTCGATGGTGAAGAGATCATTTATCACGGCGCCGAGCACCTTGGGATCGCTGTCGATACCGATCGCGGACTTTTAGTGCCGGTGATTCGCGACGCTGGCGACTTGAACATGGGTGGCATTGCACGAAAGATTGCAGATGTCGCATCACGTACTCGCGATAACAAAATCTCGCCCGATGAATTAGGGGGCGGCACCTTCACCATCACAAATACTGGAAGTCGTGGCGCACTCTTTGACACTCCCATCATCAATCAACCTCAAGTCGCAATCTTGGGTCTCGGCTCAGTGGTGAAGCGCCCGATGGTGGTCAAAGGTGCCGATGGCGGAGAGACAATTGCGATTCGATCTATGGTTTATCTCGCTCTTTCTTACGATCACCGAATCGTTGATGGCGCGGATGCAGCACGATTCCTTACAACTCTCAAGGAGCGCCTCGAAGGCGGACGTTTCGAATCTGATCTGGGTCTATAGATCCTGTAGGAGGTGGTCATGTCTTTGCCACAACGTGTAGCAATCACCGGCGCTTCGGGCTTGATTGGCTCAGCACTTGTTGGACACCTCAAAGCAGAGGGCCACACAATCCAACGACTCGTCCGGCGCAAGCCAGTAGCCCCAGATGAAGTTTCATGGGATCCAGTAACTGGTTCGATTGATCTCGCACCCCTGGAGGGAGTGGATGCAGTCATTCATCTCGCAGGAGCAAATGTGGGCGAGAAACGTTGGACCAGAAAATACAAGGCTGCGATTCTCAACTCACGTCTCTACGGGACCACAACCATTGCCACTGCAGTAGAGAAATTGAAGCCAAGTGTTTTTATCTCGAGTTCAGCAATAGGTTGGTATGGCGAAACCGGCAATCGCGCTGTCACTGAAAATGATCGCGCAGGAGATGATTTTCTTGCATCCGTTTGTAAAGAATGGGAAGCCGCCGCAGATATCGCATCATCAGTGCGTACTGTGAAGATACGAACGGGTCTTGTCCTTGATCCGACTGGCGGAGCACTCGGTCGGATGTTGCCACTATTCAAGTTTGGTCTTGGCGGACGGTTGGGAAGTGGAAAGCAGTGGTGGTCATGGATCACGCTTCATGACCAGATCAAGGCGATTTCATTCTTGCTTGAAGGAAAAATCAGCGGCGCAGTCAACCTCACCGCGCCAAATCCAGTGACAAACAGCGAATTCACTGCCGCACTAGCTAGGGCGCTCAAGCGTCCTGCGCTCTTTCCAGCACCTGCGATCGCGCTCAAGCTGGCACTAGGTGGATTCTCTACCGAGATTCTTGGCAGCAAACGAGTTTTGCCTGAGAAGCTGACGGAAGCTGGGTTCAAGTTCGACTTTCCACACCTTGCACCCGCTCTTGTGGAACTCGTTAAATAGTTTCAACAATCTTCTCTGCAGCCGCCACTCCCGATTCCAAGGCTCCTTGCTGGCTCGGGAAAGAGACGTGATCTCCCACCACGAGTATCCGCTCTCCTAACGCAAGGTAGGAGTTGATTGGCTTACCAGGCGGGTGATGAGGCAGTGACTTCTTTATGACGTATTTTGCGATTAACTCCCATCCCCCCGTTTCCATCCCCCAAATTGATGCCAGATGTCTTCGCACACTTGATTCACTCGTATTCTCGCTGGCAGAGCCAATCACTGTGCTTGAAATCAAAGTCTTGCCAGGCGGTGAATATTCAGGAGCAAGTTTTGATATTGCGATGGAGTTTGTTACCGGGCCTGCGCCAAGTCCATCGATTCGAAGTGTCGCATCAAGATCTGCATCGTCAAGTGCGTGATACCACGTGGTGCTCGTTGACATAGTCATTGAATCAAAGATTTTCGAATCTAGCGAAGAATCAATGTGGGCATCACCGAGCAAGAGCTTCGCGGCAAGAGCATCAGTCGCGAGGATGATTTTTCTTGCTCTGCGTTTTCTCTTTCCGAATCTTAAGAAACCCTCGCCTATCTCATCGACGTGGGTGTTGAAATTGATGGGAAGATCCTTTGCAAGGTTTCTTGCAAGGCTTGAAACACCACCGATCGGCAGTCCCGGAGTGCCAGTGATGAAGAATTGAATCAACTTATATGCCATTTCAGCAGAGACTTGATCACAGCGTTCTAAGAAGACGCCTTGAGCAAAAGGGCGAATCACTCGCGAATAGAGCGATCCGATGCCGAGCGCAACCATGGCTTCCTCAAAAGATTCGTCATTGTGCCCGCGATGAGTCAAATTACTCTGGCTCTTTAGCCCACGAATAAATTTCAGGAATCTGAACTTCTCCAAAGGTGAGCCCGTCGCAGGATTCAAACTTGAAAAGAACCTTGAGAACTTCTCCCGAGGATCGCCAAGTCGATGGACTTTAGAGTCAATGACGACATCAATCGCCTTACTCGCTCTATGAAAATCTGCAGGGCGATAAAAGCGAGCTAAATCAGGATAATCAAGATTTACGAGCTGAAATCCGCGGTCACAGATGTAATCGCCAACCTGATCGCTTCGAACTCGGCCACCCGGTCCATCACTTGATTCGAAAATCTCGAAGTCAACGTCAAGTTCTTGAAGGCGAAGGCCAGCTGCCAGTCCCGCAAGACCCCCGCCGATAATCGCGACAGGTAACTCGCTTCTTCGGGTCGTCATGGCTAAGCCCTGCGTGCCCCGATTGGGCTAGTTCGCACTCACCTTCTCGTGTTGCAACTTTGAAGGCCACCAAATCTTTGGACCGATGAGCCTGACGATTGCAGGAACGAGAAGCGAACGAACAACAAGCGCATCAAGAAGTACGCCAAAGGCGACTGCGAAGCCAAGTTGGGCGAGGAACACCAGCGGGAGAACTCCGAGGACTCCGAATGTTGCCGCAAGCACAATTCCTGCAGAGGTGATGACGCCGCCAGTCACGGTCAAGCCCTTGATCACTCCAGCGCGGGTGCCGATCTTTTGCGTCTCTTCACGCACTCGAGTCATCAAGAAGATGTTGTAGTCAATGCCGAGCGCAACGAGGAAGACGAATGCGAAGAGCGGGAAGGAGGCATCCGTTGATGGGAATCCGAAAACATGTTCGAAGACAAATGCACAGACGCCAAGCGTCGCACCAAATGAGAGAACGACAGTGAAAAGCAAGATACCGGCTGCGAAAATACTTCGAAGCAGTAATCCAAGGATGATTGCAATCAAGATCAAGACGATTGGGATGATCACCTGGTTATCTCGACGAGATGACTGATCGATATCAAAGCCGACCGCTGTCTGACCTCCGACGAGAGCAGTGGGATCCACTTCCTTGACCGCTTCACGCAGATCTGGGATCAACTTCTTCGCTTCTTGCGAATCAGCTGGTACCTTCAAAATTGCGTTGAGTAGAACCTTGCCATCAACAATTTTTGGAGTCTCAGTAGGCGCACCTGTCATGGGGTCACGAAGCGTCGCGGGAGCTACTGAGGCAACTTGGTCGAGCGCCAAGATCGCAGCGCTAGCGACAGCAACTCGATCCTCGGCAACGACAATCTCAACCGGAGTTCCTTCTCCGCTTGGGAAGTGAAGCCCGAGTCGTTCAAGTCCCACTACTGAATCCTGCTCTTGGGTGAAAACTTCGGTCTGCGCTACACCTGAGGTATTGAGAGTTGTAGCAAAACCAGCGAATACGAGAAGAACAAGTCCTGTGACGATTCCTATCTTTCGAGGACTTCGATCAACAAAAGATCCGATTTTCGCCCAGAAGCCCGAAAGCTTCTCATCCTCGTGATCAAACTTAGGAATTTTGGGCCAAAAGATCCATCTTCCGAAAAGAATGAGGAAAGCTGGAAGGAGAGTGAGGGCCGCCAACATCGCACAGAAAATTCCAATTGAACCAACTGGGCCGAGCCCACGGTTGCTTGAGAGATCAGAGAGCAGAAGAACCAAGAGACCTGCAATCACAGTGCCGCCAGAGGCAAGAATCGGTTCGACAGTTCCGCGCCATGCAATCCGCATCGCATCAAAACGCGATTCGTGTTGATGGAGTTCTTCGCGATATCTCGATATGAGAAGAAGTGCGTAATCCGTTGCCGCTCCTAGGACAAGAACATCCAGGATCCCTTGAGTCTGACCGTTGAGATCAATCCAGTCGTTCTTGGCCATGTGATACACGATGAAAGTTGCGAAGGTCAGTGCAAGAATTGCGGTCAATAGTGGGATTAGCCAGAGAACTGGCGAGCGATAGACCAGAATCAAGATAATCGAAACAACACAGAGCGTGGTCAAAAGAAGAGTCGTATCAATCGAGCCAAATGCGCCAAAGAGATCAGCGAAAATTCCACCGGCACCCGTAACGTATGTATCAACTGATTGACTTTCGAAGGTCTTCTTGAGGTCTTCTCTGATGAATTCAATAATCAGAGGTAGCGCTGGCTCATCGCCAATGCTCTCCCCTGCCGCAACGCTGTTAATTTGGAAATTGATAAGTGCTGCCTTTCCATCCTGTGATGGGATGACAGTTAGCGGCACTCCTGGTGCGAAGTAATAGGAAAGTGGCTTATTCGCCTCAGTCAAAATTTTCGTGGGAAGAGAATTCGCATACTCATTAATCGCAGCAAAAACTTGAGGATTAGTCGCAGGATTTACTGCTCCTTCAAGAAGAATCAGGGTAGGAATCAGATCTGAATCCTGATCTTGGAATTTGACGATGACACGACTAGCGATAGTCGACTCGGCGCTATCAGGAAGGAATGCCGAGTTGTCGTTCTCTTGAACCGAAGAGATCTTTGCGAAGATCGGACCCGAGATGCCACCGATTGACATCCACGCGATGATGGCGACAATCGCGATGTAGAGCGGCTTTCGCCCTTTGACCCTGCGCTTGGTCTCCTGATTATCTTGCAGCGACATGCGACTACCTCTCGGAAATGTTGGGATTGTGATGTGCGTCAACTACCTAACGGAGAAGGTTAGTCGGAAACCTTTGCCAGTTCATCTTCAATGAGGGAAAGTCGCGAAAATCTCGATAATTCGAGGCTCTAGGCTAGGCCCGTGACTGTGAAGGTGGATGCGCCAGTTGTTTCGGCGAGCATTAAGAGCCCTTCCTTGCAGATTTGCGATCTGACCTCTCGCGGCCCTATCGAATATGAATCGGGACTAGAGCTTCAAGAGCAGACGCATCTGCGAGTTTCCTCTGGCCTCTCTCCTTCTGAGCTGATCCTTCTTGAACATGAAAGTATCTTCACTGCAGGAAAACGAACCGAGAGCCACGAGCGCCCCCTCACTGGTGCACGAGTCATTGATGTAAATCGTGGTGGAAAAATCACGTGGCACGGACCTGGTCAGATAGTTGGCTACCCAATAATAAAACTTGGCAATCCAGCAGAACTTTTGGGTTATGTGAGAACTTTGGAGGCTGCGTTAATAGCAGTGCTCGGCCACTTCTCCATTACGGGACGTTGCATCAAGGGGCGCTCTGGCGTCTGGATAGATGGTCAGCGAAAAATTGCTGCAATTGGAATCAGAGTTGCGCAAGGTGTCACCATGCATGGCTTCGCGCTCAACGTCAATTGCGATCTCTCTAATTATCAAGAAATTATTCCTTGTGGAATTTCCGATGGCTCAGTAACTTCGATGAAGCTCGAATTGGGGCGGGAGATTGAAGTCGGCGAAGTACTCCCCCTTCTCAAAAATGAAATGAATGCTGCGCTATCCCCGCTGATCGCTCTCAGGGAGTCCTCGACTTTGCCGACAAGAAGTGACTTACTATGACAAAGAAATTACTTCGAATTGAGGCGAGAAACGCCGCAGTTCCTATCGAGCGCAAGCCAGAGTGGATAAAGACTCGGGCACAGATGGGACCGAACTACACAAACCTTCGGGCCTTGGTCTCGCGGGAGGGTTTGCATACTGTCTGCCAAGAAGCTGCTTGTCCAAACATTTTCGAATGTTGGGAAGACCGAGAAGCAACTTTTCTGATTGGTGGCGAGGTCTGCACTCGACGCTGCGACTTCTGCAACATTGCGACCGGAAAACCGCGCTCCTACGACAAGGATGAACCTCGACGAGTCGCCGAATCAGTAAAGAACATGCAGCTGCGCTATGCAACCGTAACTGGTGTTGCACGAGATGATCTAGAAGATGAAGGCTCATGGCTCTATGCCGAAACGATTCGGCAGATCCATCAGGAAGTGCCTGGCTGCGGTGTCGAAATGCTCGCTCCTGATTTTTCCGCCAACAAGGAGCTTTTGGAAATTGTCTTTGACTCTCGCCCTGAAGTTTTTGCCCACAATGTTGAAACTGTTCCCAGAATTTTTAAGGAGATTCGTCCCGCATTCAATTATGAGCGATCACTCTCAGTAATTCGGGCGGCAAGAGAATTTGGGCTCGTGACCAAATCGAATCTCATACTCGGTTTGGGTGAGACTCGAACTGAAATTTCAGATGCGCTGCAGCAGATGAAGAGCGCTGGGTGCGACCTGATCACCATAACTCAGTATTTGAGGCCAACACCCAAGCATCATCCTGTTGAGAGATGGGTGAAGCCAGAGGAGTTTGTTGAACTTGCTCAAGAGGCGCGTGAAGTTGGATTCCTCGGCGTCATGAGCGGCCCCCTAGTTCGCTCCTCGTATCGGGCGCGAAGACTTTACGAAGAGGCCATCTCGGCTCGAAGTGCTGTAGGTGAATGATTCCGTGGACCTGGTTTATCCGCCCGTAGTCAAGATAGTTCAAGCACTTTGGCGCTATCTGGGACTGCGATTCACATTCATCGGGGAATCGAATATTCCACGCAATGGTCATGCAATTCTTGCAATCAATCATGTTGGTTATCTGGACTTTGCTATTGCTGGAACGGCAGTTCTTCCGGCTGGTCGATACGTTCGATTTATGGCAAAGAAGGAAGTCTTTGATCACCCAATCGCAGGGCCATTGATGAAGGGGATGCACCACATCAGTGTCGATCGAAGCAACGGTTCTCCCTCATTTATCGCAGCGCTCAAGGCGTTGAAGGATGGCGAAATAGTTGGGGTTTTCCCAGAGGCGACGATTTCTCGCACTTTTGAACTGAAAGAAATGAAAAGTGGCGTAGTTCGTCTGGCAATGGAGTCAGGCGCACCTATCATCCCTACAATCGTGTGGGGAAGTCAGAGAATTTGGACCAAGAAGGCAAAAAGGGATTTCGGAAGAAATAAATTTCCGATAATCGTTGCCATGTCAGCTCCATATTTCATCAGAGAGGATTCGGATATCGAGGCCGAGATGGGCAAACTCCGTAGCAAGATGGAAGAATTGTTGACCTTAGTTCAATCGAAATATCCCGATTCTGGTGAGGGTGAATATTGGCAACCAGCTCGCCTCGGAGGAAGCGCTCCTACTGCGCAACAGCTCGTCGAGATCATCGCGAAAGAGAAGAGAGAGCGGGAGATAAACTAAGCACATGGCCACCAAAGACTCGAAACCAACCCGTGCCGAAAAGCGTGCCGCTAAAGCAGCAGCAAAGGCAGCTCGGGGGCCGAGGTTCAAAGTAATTCGTGATGCGTATCAGGTCACGAAGCGAGAGCGGCCACGAGTTGGCTTGATTCTGATTTTGATTTTCGCTGCTGTTCTTGCTGGTGGCGTGACCATCGGAGCAATTCTTGGTAGCCCAATTTATGCAGCGTTCGTTACGACTCCACTCGCTTTCCTCATCGCATTTATCGTTTTCACCCGTATGGCTACATCAGCTGCCTACTCCTCTATCGAAGGGCAGGTTGGGGCTGCTGCAAGCGTTCTTATGTCTATTCGAAAAGGCTGGACCGTCGACACCGCCGTCAACGTCAATCGAAATCAAGACATGGTCCATAGAGCAGTTGGTAAACCGGGAATCGTCTTAGTTGGCGAAGGTCGCGAAGGAGTAAAAGCCCTGCTCAATGACGAACGTCGTCGAATGGAGCGCGTGGCACCAGGAGTTCCTGTCAATACTCTTATCTGTGGCGAAACAGAGGGACAAGTCTCTGTGAGAAAACTACAACGACAAATGAAGAAGTATCCAAAGAAACTTTCAATGAGTCAGGTGCGAGAACTGAGAGCGCGAATCAAGTCGGTCGGAGGAATGAACATTCCGCTTCCTAAAGGTCCGATGCCTCGCAACATCAAACTTCCAAAACGCCCTTAATTGCCAAAACGCACTTAGTTGCTAGAGATTGTTAACGCTTGACCTGCATCACTGCGCTACCAACGATTCGATCGTGAAGCCCGCGACCTTCATTGTCATAGACGACTGCAGGAATGACCAGGAGGATGAGAAGAGTCCGAAGCAAGGTAGCGCCTATCCCCAATGGCTCTAACTCGGGATAGCGAAGTACCCGTAACTTCAGGAGTCGCTGCCCGGCTGATGCTCCAGTCGTCGAGGTGAGAATAAAGATTTGCAGGAAGAAAACTAAGGCAATCCAGAACGGTCGCCCTTGATTTTGTTCAAAGAAGATTGACCCAACGGCCCAACTCATCAACCAGTCAATGGTGATGGCAAGAAATCTTCTGCCCGCTCTGGCGACGACCAGGCCTTGGTTTTTCTCATCGTTGGGATTTGGTCCTGCCATGGCATGGATGTTAGTTCCCTTAGAAGGCGTGAGTCACCTCACCTCGATGCCCGCTTCCCAACCATGGAGCGCGCAACTCTGCGGGTCGAAACATGACCGTAACAATGGGGTCACCCTCCTTTCACTCAGCCCCAGTAAGTTCCGTCCATCGATTCGAGTCGAAGTGCAACGGAGCACCTTCTGGCTCTCGCTTCGACCTAACCGCTGAAAAACCGCTCGAGAGGAATACGAGGCAGACATGTTCAAAAGTGCCAGCGAAATCGTCGCTTACATCAAGAAGAATGATGTGAAGTTTGTCGATGTTCGCTTTATTGACCTTCCTGGAATACAACATCACTTCAATGTCCCAGCAAACTCTTTTGATGAAGAGACATTGACGAATGGTCTGATGTTCGATGGCTCCTCGATACGAGGGTTCCAGTCCATTCATGAATCAGATATGAAACTCCTTGCAGCACCGGAGACTGCATACCTTGATCCGTTCCGCAAAGAGAAGACTCTAATCATCACTCACTCGGTCCATGATCCGATCACCAACGAGGCCTACTCTCGAGATCCTCGCGGAATCGTCAAGAAGGCCGTTGATTTCATGCGATCAACGGGTATCGCCGATACCGCTTTCTTCGCGCCTGAGGCCGAGTTCTATATCTTCGATCGAATTCGATTCCTCACTGGAATGAATCAAGCATTCCACCACATCGATTCCTACGAAGGCGCATGGAATACCGGTATCGAGACGGATGCGGATGGAACGCCAAATCGTGGTTATCGCACCCGTATCAAAGGTGGATATTTCCCTGTCTCACCCACTGATCAGTTCGCTGACCTACGCGATGAGATGGTGATGAATCTTGAAAAGGTCGGGCTAACCGTCGAACGCGCACACCATGAAGTCGGTACCGCAGGGCAGATGGAAGTTAACTACAAGTTCAATGATGTATTGCATGCTGGTGATGATCTAATGAAGTTCAAGTACATCATCAAGAACACTGCATGGCAGGCGGGCAAGACTGCGACCTTCATGCCGAAACCGCTATTTGGCGATAACGGATCAGGAATGCATTGTCACCAATCACTATGGAAAGACGGTAAGCCACTCTTCTGGGGTAATGGTTACGCGGATCTTTCTGATATGGCTCGTTGGTATATCGGCGGTCTGCTCAAGCACGCGCCATCGCTGCTTGCCTTCACCAATCCGACGGTCAATTCATATAAGCGACTAGTCCCTGGCTATGAAGCTCCCGTTAACCTGGTCTACTCGGCGCGAAATCGTTCGGCTTGTATCCGCATCCCGATCACCGGTAGCTCACCTAAAGCCAAGCGAATCGAGTTCCGTTGCCCATCTCGAGCGAGATAACGAATTCCTCACCAAGGGAGGCGTATTCACTCAAGATTTGATCGATACATGGATCTCATGGAAGCGCTCACAAGAAGTGGATTACGTCAGATTGCGACCACATCCTGCTGAGTTCGAGCTCTATTACGATCTCTAAGATTCAAAAAGTAGCGAAAAGAGCCCCAGTCTCTGGGGCTCTTTTTTTTCTTAACTCTTCTCTCTTCTTTTCTTACATGGCAATCTCTTCAGCTCTTATCGTCGTTTTTGAAAACGCAGGAAGAAAATCGCCAGAATCGCCGAGATAAGACTTCCTAAGAGGATGCCTACTTTCCCTGCGGCCAGTTCGATACTTTCTTCGCCAAAGGAGAGTTTGGCTATTAAGAGCGAGACTGTGAAACCGATTCCCGCAAGGAGCGAGACGCTGAAAAGATCGCCCCAGCGCAAATTTTCATTGAGCCGTGCTTTGGTTACCTTCGTCAAGAGGTAGGTAGAGGCCATCACTCCAAGTGGTTTGCCGAGCACGAAGCCGGCAATCACAGCAAAGGCAATCTCATTCTCGAGAGCATCAATACCAATCGTTCGAAGGTCAACCCCAGCTGCCGTGAAGGCAAAGAATGGGACGGCTATCGCAACTGATAGTGGTCGTACTCGCTCTTCAGAGATTTCAGCTGGAGAACGTCTTGCGTTACGCGCGTGAACGCTCGTCAGTAAAGCGACGGCAACTCCAGCGACAGTTGCGTGAATTCCCGATTGGTAAGTGCACCACCAAATGATGAGCGCTAATGGAATCATCGCGAACCACCGAGTGAAACGAATTCGTTGCAGCAAGCCGTAACCAAGCAGAAGGATGACGGAGGCAATCAAGAAGTTAATTTGTAGTTCATCTGTATAAAAGAGCGCGATAATG
>RGOY01000270.1 GCA_010028225.1 Actinomycetota bacterium | reverse complement strand
GGCGATCAAGTCGCCCATCTCTCTCCGATCCAAGGTTTTGTCGAACCCCATACTTACGATCTCTGTCTTCGCCATAGTCAATCTTTGAAAGTGCCAGTCGGGTGGAAGATCATCATCAACGAAATATCAGACCAGCCCGTTGCATCACATGAGGACTTCAACGAGATCGCCAATGCAGTTCGTGGCGTGCTCGATGATGAAGGTGAGTCTGAAAAATCTGAGGCAAATGTTCAACCTGAGTTGAGACGGCGCGGGCACCTGAGAGCCCTTTAGAGTTACGGGACCTCTAGAATTACGAAGCTCTAGAATCTGCGGAGATCACCTATCCCACGAAGGCTACGAAAGAAGTAAGGAACTCATGATCAAGCCGGCGACACTTGATCGCATCATCAAGGCCTACGACATTCGCGGACTCGTCGGTAGTGAGATCAATGAGGAATTCTGTTTTGTTGCCGGGAGCGCATTCGCTCGATTTATTGAGATGGAACGCGAACCAGGCAGGGTGGTCGTTGGTGAAGATATGCGACCTTCTTCTACACCGCTTGCTGATGCGTTTTCGGATGGAATCAATAGCCAAGGCCTTGATGTCCTTCGAATCGGATTGGCCTCGACCGATCAGCTCTATTTTGCTTCAGGCCACCTTGCTCTTCCCGGCGCAATGTTCACCGCAAGTCACAATCCAGCCGAATATAACGGCATCAAACTCTGCCGCTCGGGTGCGCGACCCATCGGTCAAGAATCGGGACTTGGGTGGATAAAGAATGCAATGCGCGAAGGAACCCCGATTGTCAATCGCCCACCTGGGGCAAGTGAAAGCCAAGACCTCTTAGAGGATTACGTCGACTTTCTCTTCTCTCTCTTTGAGATCGATTTTTCGAAGGGACGAAAACTTCGACTTGTTGTTGATGCTGGAAATGGGATGGCGGGGCATACAGCGCCAAAAGTTTTCGAGCGAATTTCAGGAGAACTGATTCCACTTTATTTTGAACTCGATGGGACTTTCCCCAACCATGAAGCCAACCCCATCGAACCTTCCAATCTCGTTGACCTTCAAAAAGCGGTCAGGAAGAATGAGGCTGATCTTGGCTTGGCCTTTGATGGCGATGCAGATCGTTGTTTCTTAGTTGATGAAAAGGGTGA
>RGOY01000269.1 GCA_010028225.1 Actinomycetota bacterium | reverse complement strand
CATGGGAAGTCGGAGGCGCACTCTGTTCCGAGATGGAGGCGGCTGGTATTTACATCGTCGCATCAATGCTTCGGGCTCGTGCAGGTGGTGTAGCGATGGTTCATGCAAAAGAGCCAATGCCGCCCTTGGATATTCTTCTCAATGTCGCTGTCGAAGGTGTTCGCAATCTCATCGCTACAGACCGCGCAGCCGGGCGATCGGTGATGATTTAGAAGTGGCCACTATCGATCTCACTGGAAGTGCCTTTGAAGAGCTTGTCTCAAAACAAGGAACCGTACTTGTAGATTTCTGGGCAGCTTGGTGTGGTCCATGCCGTCAGTTCGCTCCGATATTCGAAGCAGCTTCTGAGAAATACCCAGATCTCACCTTCGCAAAAGTTGATACCGATGCTGAAGTAGAACTTTCACAAGCGGCAGGTATCTCATCGATCCCGACCTTGATGATTTTTCGCGATGGCATTTTGCTCTTTCGCCAGCCCGGGGCCATTCCTGGGAACGCGCTAGAAGATCTCATCTCTCAAGTGAGTGAACTCAATATGGACGATGTACGGAAACAAATCGCGGACGAGGAAGCAAAGAAATCAGGATGAACGATTTCAAATTCGGGCTAGACACCTTCGGCGATATGACTTTGGATGATCGAGGTCGCCCAGAGAGCGCTGGAGCTGTTATCAGACATGTCGTCGATGAGGCGGTTTTGGCAGATCAATTGGGGCTAGATCACTTCAACATCGGCGAGCATCACCGAGATGATTTCGCGGTCTCTTCGCCAGATACAGTCTTGGCTGGAATCGCGACTCGCACATCGAGAATAGTTTTGGGATCTGGAGTGACCGTACTCTCAAGTGATGATCCAGTGCGGGTCTATCAAAGATTTGCAACAATCGATGCACTTTCTAGCGGTCGCGCGGAGATCACGGCAGGACGTGGCTCCTTTACTGAATCGTTTCCACTCTTCGGCTACGAACTCGCTGACTACGGCAGACTCTTTGAAGAGAAATTGGAATTGCTGGTACAGATCCTCGATGAGAAGAAGGTCTCATGGCGAGGAAGTGTTCGGCCGCCTCTTGAGAATCAAGAGATATATCCAAAGACTGAGGGTGGAAGAATTTCACTTCGAGTTGGAGTTGGTGGCTCGCCG
>RGOY01000268.1 GCA_010028225.1 Actinomycetota bacterium | reverse complement strand
AAAGTACATAGTTCGTATGATTCTAGTGGTTGTTCAGCACATGGGTTAAAGCCCATGACTCTGTAATCTTTGCCGTCAGCAGGATCTTTTAATCGCCCGAAATTTCTTGCAACGTCTAACCATATAAAACCAGGTTCTCCGTTATTAGCGATTAGATCTACATATTCTTCATACTTTGTACCTACCGTCGCAGAAACAGAATTGTTAGACATCCAAGCCCAGCCTGGATTTTCTGGATCAAATGAATTTCTTTCTGGAAAAACCTCAGAATTCTTAAGATTCATAAAATCTTGATCATTAGCGCTACCCAAAGCCAAAGTAGCGGATCGTCTAACATTTCCTGATACCACACAGGTACCAATAAGGTTTACGATATCTACTATTGCTCTTGAGTCAAGGGTTTCTCCTGCTCTACCGCCGATTACAGCCCTGATCTGCTTGTGTAACTGTATAAGTGGTGCAGGTCCGCTTGCTGTACCTCCAAAACCCTTAATAGGGGCACCTAAAGGCCTAATAAGGTCATAGTTAAACTCCTGAATATACATATTAGGCTTTAAAAATGAATTAATTAATAATCTAACAGACTCTACCCATCCTTCACGAGTATCTGGTATTTCATATACCTGTGGTGGTTCTGTAGGGTCGTAGATAGGTAAATTTTTCTCCCCACCCAAAGTATCAAACCCTACGCCTACGCCCATCATAAGAGCATCCATTACCCAACCAAATAGTTGTCCTGGGTCATTGCGATCTATGTCCTTTGTGGAAACCATAGCGCAGTTTTGTAGGGCAGCAGAGTTTTTCTTTTCCATCGTAAGAGCAGTTCCGAAAGACCATAACCCTCTTCCTGGTGGAGTCCACTTCAGTTCAAATAAACGCTGATAAGCCTCTTTAGCAGATGCCTGTGCTTTATAGTCATTCCAAGGCAGTCTGTTTTCTTTAGCATGATTCTTTTGTGCTGAATACATACCCTCGATTACACGGCGACAAACCTCATACCATCTTTCTTTAGTTCCATTTTCCTTCATACGAGAATAGGTACGAATAAAAGTAATCTCTCCTAATGAATTTCCACCTGCATCTATAAAACCAAATGGTGGTTCCTTTGTTTTATACTCATTTATAAACTCTTCAGACAAACGAAAACTAAAAAAATCAGACACTGTTAT
>RGOY01000267.1 GCA_010028225.1 Actinomycetota bacterium | reverse complement strand
ATATCGTTCCATGGATTGTTGTTTGCTTTGCCCAGAAATCTCACGAACTTCAGGATGGAACCGTTCAAAAGAATTATTATGTCAATGAATCTGTTGGCCTCGCGTGTGGACTATTTATTGCAAGTCTCCACACTATGGGCCTCGCCACGCTCACGCACACACCGAACCCGATGGGATTTCTGAGTGAAATTTTCGATCGCCCAGCGACAGAACGCCCTTACATTCTCTTTCCTGTTGGTTACCCTTCGGACGATTGCACAGTGCCCGGGCTAAAGCGCAAAGATCTCGATCAAATCCTCAAGATTTACTGATTGACTTGGCGAGAACTATCCCAATACCCGTTTCAAATCTGCCCAGATGTCCTCAACATTTTCAATTCCCACCGAAAATCGACAGAGTGTCATCGGAACCCCAGCCGGCTGCCCGAGCATCTTGTCCACCTCACTCGGAGCTGCATCAATTTCGAACGAGACCATTGCCCCCGCACCCTTCGGCAATACCTTTCGGGCAACTTCAAACTGAGAATCACCCTCTAGCCCTGGGTAATACACGCGTTTAACTTTTGTATGAGTACTCAATCTCTTTGCTAACTCCATCGCATTTGCTTCGGACTTGTCGACCCGAATCGATAGCGTGCGAAGTCCACGTAGCGCAAGATAAGCCTCGAGTGAACCAGGCGTTGCACCACGATCATGTCGATAAGCATCGATTGCGGTGGCGTGCTCTTTACTCTTACAGACCACTGCCCCAAGCAAAAGATCTGAATGCCCACTAATCGCCTTTGTCACAGAATGAAGCACGATATCTGCTCCAAGTTCCAGAGGACGCTGCCTCACTGGTGTAGCAAATGTTGCATCGACAACTGATATCACTCCATGTGCTTTCGCTGCAGCGACAATCGTAGGGACATCTGCAACAACAAGTGTGGGATTTGCAATTGATTCCATCCAAACCATAGAAGCACCAGGAATTTGAGCGATCACTTCATCGGTATTTCCACCATCAACAAGTCGAAGTTTGACCTGACCTCGCTTACTTAAGATGTCAAAGATGTTCTTAACTCCGTAATACGCTGCCCGAGCATCTTGTCCACCTCACTCGGAGCTGCATCAATTTCGAACGAGACCATTGCCCCCGCACCCTTCGGCAATACCTTTCGGGCAACTTCAA
>RGOY01000266.1 GCA_010028225.1 Actinomycetota bacterium | reverse complement strand
GATGCGAGGACGACTGGAGATTATCTCGGCCGAGAGAATTCGAGAGGAATTCACCAAGATTATCCTCTCTGAACAACCTCGACTTGGAATTACGATGTTGGTCGAAAGTGGTCTTGCTGAGATATTCATACCTGAAGTGCCAAAACTTCAACTTGAAGTCGATGAGCACCATCACCATAAAGATGTCTATCAACACTCACTGAAGGTTCTTGAGCAGGCGATAGCGCTGGAGGATCGTCTCAATGGTCCAAATCTGGTGATTCGACTTGCTGCGCTCTTACATGACATAGGGAAACCAAAGACAAAACGATTGATTGATGGCGGCGGAGTCTCCTTTCATCATCATGAAGTTGTCGGTGCAAAGATGGCGCGAGAGCGGTTGAAGAACCTGCGTTTTGACGCGGATCTGATCAAGCAGGTCTCACATCTTGTCTTCCTTCACTTACGTTTTCATGGCTATGGAAATGGCGAGTGGACTGATTCCGCCGTCCGTCGTTACGTTCGTGATGCTGGGGATCTCTTGGAACATCTACATGTTCTTACTCGTGCCGATTGCACCACGCGTAATCAGGCAAAGGCGGAAGCGCTTGCAAAAAGCTACGACTCTCTTGAAGAGCGAATCATCAAACTCGCTCAAGAAGAGGAACTCTCGAAGATGCGCCCGGACCTTGATGGCGAAGAGATCATGAAAATTCTTGCCATTAAGCCAGGACCAGTAGTCGGTAAGGCCTATGAATATCTTCTAGAGCTTCGAATTGAGAAGGGACCATTAGGAAAGGAACGCGCTGAGGAAGAGTTGCTTAACTGGTGGCGTTCGAATGGAAGTATTTAGGACGAAGAAGTGCAATCGCAACGACCAGGTATGAGATAGCAACCACGAGAGGTAGTAATCCCCCTGCTCCACTTGTTGGCAGTAACAGCGCAGCAACAATTGCTCCTGAGACGATTGCGAAATTAACCATCACGTCATAGACAGCGAATACACGCCCTCGATATTGATCAATGATCTGAGATTGAACGAGAGCGTCATTGGTGACTTTCACTCCTTGACCACATGCTCCAGTAAGAAATCCTGTAAATAATAGGATTGACTCACTCTGTTCAAGTGCAAGAAACACAGGAGCAATTGCACTTGCAATAAGCATCCACCTAATCCATCGGTGGCGTCCA
>RGOY01000265.1 GCA_010028225.1 Actinomycetota bacterium | reverse complement strand
GCACGTTTTTCTCCTACATGGATGAAGGAGGTTCTCGATGGAAAGACTCGAATAGGGGAGAGTCTTGTCTTTCCAGCACGAGGGCTGACACTCACCAAAGTCGAATATCCAGAAGACCTCGAACTCAAAGAACGTCTCTCAATAACTGTGCGACGGCGAGATGAAGATGAATAGCGATGACATCTTCTTTTACTCGGCAAAAGTTTTCGGCTACTTCCTGCGAATCGACAACCTCCTTTTTGTTGCAGTCGCTATAGCGATTGCTCTCTTTTGGAGAAAGCGAACAGTTCTTGCTAAACGCTTAACAATTGCAATTGCAATTTCTCTTTTTCTATTTTCCAATGTTGGCCTGAGTTTTGCGGCACTCAGGACCCTTGAGAATCAATATCCCATTCCAGAAATTGCTTGTGATGACGGATATGAGGGAGTCATCGTTCTTGGGGGTGGGATAAACCCTGGTCTCATCGCTGAAGAGAGAAATCAGCCACAACTCAATGATGCTGGAGATAGAACTACAAAAGCTCTCGAGCTTCTCAATCAGTGCTCAAACTTCAAAGTTCTTTACTCCACTTTTTCAGGGTCATTACGACCAGAGGGTATGAGTGAAAGCGATTCAGCCAGGCTCTTTTTCCAAGAGCAAGGAATCCCAGAGTCTCGAACGATTTTCGAAAATGAATCACGTAATACTTTTGAAAATGCCAAATTCTCAGCCAAGTTTGCCGAACCAGGAAAGAAGTGGATCCTGGTCACCTCCGCTTCCCATATGCCTCGGGCGATGACCACTTTCAAACGCTTCGGGTGGGATGTGATTGCTTATCCCGTTGACTTCCGAGCTGAGGCCAAAGGAAAATACCTCTCTTGGAGTCGGGGTCAAGGGATTGAAAACTGGAACATGTTTATTCACGAGATAGTGGGAAGCCTCATTTATCGATTGCGATTTCAGTGAAAATATTTCTAAACAAACCTCACTTCACGCTAGTGGCTCTAATCGCGGGACTTCTTGTCGGTCCAGGAGCGACGCAAGTGCATAGTGCGCCAAGCCTTACGCAATGTGCTCAAACAGTCGGGACACCTGCAAATCTAACTGTGACAGTTACAGGTGACGACTGCGTATTAACCTTTACCGGAGATACTTCCTGGACAATTCCCGCGGGGTTAACTTCAATTCGGT
>RGOY01000264.1 GCA_010028225.1 Actinomycetota bacterium | reverse complement strand
CGTAAACGTGTACTTGAGCGCAACAACAATGACGCCAGTAAAGCTGACGCCTACCTAGCTCAACTAGCAGCTGCAACAACCGCGCTGGGACGAATCGCTACTATCGCGGATGTGGTACACACCGTCGAATTCCTGGCATCGGAAAGGTCGAACGCGATCACCGGACAACTTATCAATGTTGATGGCGGTGTGCTCTAGATGAGTAAGCACTTAGAAGGAAAACGCGTACTTGTCACCGGGGCCTCACGTGGAATCGGCGCCGCCATGGCCTTGGCGATGGCAAAGTCTGGTGCGACAGTCGTTTCTCTCACTACGGAAGTTTTTCCGATGGCGCGAAGGAGAATCTCGCTGAGATCCACGATGAAAGAAAATTCTTTGTTGGTGCCGATCTCTCGATACCTGGAGCCGGCAGAAAACTCTGGAGCGATGCAATTTCACATGTCGGTGAAATTGACGTATTAGTCAATAATGCGGGTGTCAATATTGAGACGCCCTTTGATGGTGATGACTCGACTTGGGACAAAGGTTGGCAAGAAACATTTCAAATCAATGTCTTCGAATCAGCGAATATTGTCCGTGAAGCAGTGAAACACTTTCTTACTCGCGGTGGCGGAATCGTTATCTCGCTGTCAAGTTGGTCAGGGCAGAAAGGTTCTGCGCTTCCAACTCTTCCCGCATATGCTGCATCAAAAGCGGCAGTTAAAGCGATGACCCAAACTGTTGCTTCAAGCTACGCGAAAAAAGGAATCTATGCCTACATCATCTCGCCTGGAATTGTGAAAACAAGGATGGCTGATCTAGCAGCAGTAGTCCGAGGTGGAGAAGAGAAAATGAAGGCAGCCCTTGCGATGGGTGAACTTGTTCCACCTGATGAGGTGGGAGAACTTGCAGTATTTCTTGCTTCTGGAAAGTGTCGCCACCTCACTGGTGCAACAATTGATATCAATGGAGCCAGTTACGTTAGATAGGGCTTCGAAGTAGAAATTAATTTTCTAGATTTTGTCTTCGAGGATGATCCGAAAGTCATGCATTCGCTTTCTATGAAAACCCTCCATCCCACTGGCATATAGCTTGAGAGCAGCAATCAACCACTTTCCATCGACCTTCCTGAATCGGTAGCGATATCCGCCCCAGAGGTGTCCGATCACTTCGCTGGCGAAATACTTGTGCC
>RGOY01000263.1 GCA_010028225.1 Actinomycetota bacterium | reverse complement strand
TCTAACGTCGCTCACGAATGGCTAACTCTTAGTCGAGGTAATCTCGCAGCGATTGCGAACGTGATGGGTGGCGCAACTTCGACATCGTCTTTGATTCAATCTGTCGGATTCGCTCGCGGGTGACACCGTGAACCTTGCCGATTTCATCGAGAGTCTTTGGTTGACCATCAGTGAGTCCGTAGCGAGCCTTGATCACATCTGCTTCGCGATTGGTAAGGCCACCAAGAACCTGCATCAACTGCTCTTGCAAAATAGTGAAGGTGACGGATTCTTCTGGCTTAACTGCTTCAGAATCTTCGATGAGATCACCGAACTCTGAGTCTCCTTCTTCACCGAGTGGAGTGTGAAGTGAAATTGGTTCGCGACCATACTTCTGAACTTCAACAACCTTCTCTGGCGTCATATCGAGCTCTTTAGCGAGCTCTTCTGGTGTTGGTTCGCGTCCAAGATCTTGCAACATCTGGCGCTGTACACGAGCAAGTTTGTTGATGACTTCAACCATATGCACTGGAATACGAATGGTGCGCGCCTGGTCTGCCATCGCACGTGTGATGGCCTGGCGGATCCACCATGTTGCATATGTTGAGAACTTGTAACCCTTTGTATAGTCGAATTTCTCTACGGCACGAATAAGACCTAAGTTTCCTTCTTGAATCAAGTCAAGGAAGAGCATGCCGCGGCCGGTGTAACGCTTTGCAAGAGATACCACCAGACGAAGGTTTGCTTCTAGAAGGTGGTTCTTTGCGCGTTTTCCATCTTCGACAATCCACTCAAGTTCGCGCTTGAGTTTTTTATCAATCTTCTTCTCGTTCTTAAGCTTCTCTTCTGCAAAGAGACCAGCTTCCACGCGAGTTGCTAGCTCTACCTCTAGCTCTGCGTTAAGAAGAGCCACGCGACCAATCTGCTTGAGGTAATCCTTTACTGGGTCAGCAGTCGCACCTGCGGTAAGAACTGTCTGCTCTGGTGGCAGGCGCTTGATTTCTACCTGAATAAATCGTGCTTGTTCATTGAAGAAGTACTGCAAATCCTCCAAGTTTTTGAGGTAGCCCTGGGAAACTGCTTCCGCAATTAATTTAGCTGACTTCTCATTAAAGGTATTCATCGCAAATTGCTGTTGGATCTGCTTGAAGGTCAACGCCTTTGCTTCTGCTTGATCAATATTGTGCTTTGG
>RGOY01000262.1 GCA_010028225.1 Actinomycetota bacterium | reverse complement strand
TCACCTCAAAGTTGTGGGACAACTTCAAATCCGACAAATGGTCAATCGCTGACTTGCACAATCGCATCTAGTGATGCCACCTATTACATTTACTCCAGAGGCACAGATAGCGCCGGAAATGTTGAGGCCGCGCCAGTAACTGCTGATGACTCGATCATCCGAGACACAGTCGCACCCACCCGCTCTGCAGCAACACTTCTTTCTCCAGGCAATCAGATCCAGCTTGCCTATAACGAAACTCTCTCCACTACCGCTCCTGCTGCCGCACGATTTTCTGTGAGTGACTCCGGCACCGCACGGTCAATAACGGGAGTGAGTTTTGCCGATTCCAGGACCATTACCCTCACTCTCTCTGCAACAATCGCCACAGCAAGAAGTGTCACTATCTCCTATGACACCGCTACTTCAGGAGCGCTCAGCTCTGCAGCCTTGATTGAAGATCTCGCTCTCAATGATGCCGCTTCCTTCACCAACGTTTCGCTCACTAACAACTCCACAGTCCTCAACACTCTTGCTACCCCCACGACTCTCGCAGTCAGCGGAAATGAGACAAATACCGCCACCTTCACGTACACACCAACTACAAATGCCTCTTCACACACTCTGCGTCTCTACGACTCAGCAACTTCAACGTTGCTCTCGACAACGACATCTTTTACCTCCGGCTCTACGCGCACTGGTCTGAGTCCTGCTACTCAGTACTACGCCACCTTGCAAGCGGTTGGAGATGGCATCACTTACGAAAGTTCCACTGCATCATCACCTCTCTACTTCACTACTGCCATAAGAAAACCGGTGATCTCATCACAGCCAACGGATACAGCGACAACGACATCGCAACCTACGCTGGTCCACAGTGGTGCTTTGCACGTCTCACCAAGTCAGACGTTGGTATGCCACTGCAAGGTACAACACGAGCTGACTGGACCAAGTGGGCACAGTATCAAGGTATGAGCTTCATCTTGTTCCCCAAGGGTAGTGACGACTTCGTTCTTGTACAGAGCACAACTGACGCTGGTACCTGCTTCTTGCCATCCACTGCCAACCTTGCAGCCTATGACTTCGTCTCGTTGCAGCAACAGTAAACGTCGTCGACGCCCTTTAACCTACCTGATGCTTCGTGCAGCCTGAAGAATGCCTATCTAAAGACAACACGTTCACTCACACACACACACGCACGCACAGAGAACATGTCACGTC
>RGOY01000261.1 GCA_010028225.1 Actinomycetota bacterium | reverse complement strand
TGTTAGTTGATGGATATTTGCTTCGTAGCCAGTTTTCTGAATTGTCTGAATCAGATCATCAACCGAGAGCGCTGAATGTGGAATTAATCGAACGCGTGCTTGCTCAGTCGCTAAATTGACCGTTACCTTATCAATATCTGGGACTTTTTGGAGGGCTCGCTCAATGCGCCCAACGCAGGAGGCACAGGTCATCCCTTGAATATCGAGCGTATAAAAAGCTGAATCGGTTGGTGGCTTAGCCATAAAGAATACTGTACAGTATTAACAAATGAGTATGTAGATCAACAAGGCCTGGAATAATCGTTAACCCGCCACCGTCGAGCTGTTGAAAGTCTGGCGTCACTTTGCCGAGATCGATGATCCGTCCGTTTTCACAAGCAACTTCAACCTTCTTGCCGGATGCGTCATTCACATTCTTAACAATTACCTTCATTTCAGTTACCTCCGAGCAAGAGATAGAGAGTGGCCATGCGAACTGAAACGCCGTTCTTCACCTGATCAACAATGACGGATCTCTTGCTGTCCGCTGAGTCGGCCGATATTTCAAGCCCTCTATTCATTGGGCCCGGGTGCATAACAAGAGTTTTTTCAGATAGTCGGTTTAATCGCTCTCCGTTAAGTCCATAACGTCTTGAGTATTCTCGTTCTGATGGGAAGAATGCCTCATCCATTCGCTCGCGTTGCACTCGCAACATCATTACCACGTCATACTCATCGAGTTTCTCATCAAAGTCGTATCCAACTCCTACTCCCCAACTTTCTACAGCAACTGGGAGCAGAGTTGGTGGCGCAATTAGAGTGACTTTTGCCCCTAATTTAGAGAGCAATAGAACATTGCTCCGTGCAACTCTAGAGTGCAGAACGTCGCCAACGATTGCCACAGATAGACCACTGAGATCACCGCTAGATTCTTTTAAGTGTTGGCGAATCGTAAAGGCATCAAGTAGCGCCTGGGTAGGATGTTCATGAGTGCCATCGCCTGCATTAATGACGGCGCCGGTCATCCACTTTTGGCTTGCCAGACGAGCAGCCGCACCAGAGGCAGGATGACGTATGACAACTCCATCCGCTCCCATAGCTTGCAGAGTCAAGGCAGTGTCTTTAAGACTTTCGCCTTTACTTAGCGATGAACCTTTTGCTGAGAAGTTAATGACGTCCGCGGAAAGTCGTTTCGCAGCAGCTTCAAATGAAATTCGTGTC
>RGOY01000027.1 GCA_010028225.1 Actinomycetota bacterium | reverse complement strand
AGTCCGGGTGTGGCAATCAATAACGCAGGAATTGAATGTCAGGTTTGTAATCCAAAACCAACACCAACCCCCACCCCAACTCCAACGGCGACGCCAACTCCTACTCCGACGCCAACCTCAACCCCAACAATCTCACCATCCGCCACCCCTGCCCAGGTCACGCCAGTTGCATCAGCTACACCTGCCGCTTCCGCATTAGCGACTTCAAAGAAGAAAGTTTCCATCACCTGTGTAAAAGGAAAACAAATAAAGAAAGTCTCAGGGACAAATCCCAAATGTCCTCAAGGCTTCAAGAAGAAGTAGCAGACGATGAAACGCGTTGCCGTTGTTACAGGTTCTGCGGGCGGAATGGGTCGCGCTATAACCAAGGCGCTGATTCGAGATGGGTTCTTTGTAGTTGGGCTTGATCTAAAGCAGCAGAGTGAGAAATTTGATGCCAACCTCTATGCCCACTTCACGTTAGATCTCACCAAGTCGCATGAAATCGACTCAGCCTTTCAAGAGATTGAATCAAAATTTGGCGGAGTCGATGCTCTGGTCAATAACGCTGGCAGCTGCTTCATGTCAGATTTTCCTGACATTCCTGCCGAGGAGTTTGAACTTCAAATGGCAGTCAACTTCTCGTCGGCCTTTCACTGCTCACAAGCAGCAGTCAAGTCGATGCTGAGACGAGATGGATTTAAGAAGATAGTGAATATCTCATCAAATGGCGCATATAACTTCGATGTCTTCGATCCGCCGCACTATCGTGCGAGCAAGGCTGCGATGGATACATTGACTAAGGATCTCGCGCGCCGTTATGCCAAGGAGAGAATCTGCTGTAATTCGATAGCTCCAGCAATGACCGAGACCCCGCTCTTTGATCTCTTAACTGAGGAAACGCTTAATAAAGCGATATCGAATATGCCGCAAGGAAAGCCAATGCAACCTTCACAAATTGCTGATTGGGTGGCGTTCTTAATTTCTCCCGCTGGTGATGTTGTTAGCGGCAACGTCATCATCATCAATCAAGGTAGAGACGTTCGATAGAGCAAGTATCTTCGCAGTAAAGAGATTGAATCTAGAGATAGCGTTCAGGCGCTTTCTTCAACTCGTTCCACTGTGATGGACCGTGGCCAAAGATGACGAAGGCATTCTTTTCTCTGCCGAGTTCGAGTAATCGATGTGCGTGATGTAAGGCAAGGTCGACATTCCATGAATCCTTACAACCTTCTTCCACTTCTTCGAGGCGTGAAATTGCATCGCTAGTCCAAACTATTGCGCCACTTTCAGGAAGTTCCACATATATCGCAAGTTCACCCGGTGTATGGCCCGGGACAAAGAGAATCGTCAAACCAGGTGCAATCTCGGTGTCGTGGTTGATGAGGATGTAGTCCCGGTCTGGCCATTCGTATGGTTGCTTTCCACGCCAATAGAGTGGTTTAGCAAGAGCCCGCTCTGGACCACCGATGATGATTGGCTTTCCCGGGAATGAATCGATATTTCCCATGTGATCAATATGTGTATGGGTGATGACGAGGTAATCAACGTCATCCATAGTAAGCCCAAGCTTTGCTAGCTGCGCGGCGGGTTGATTCTCATTTGTCAGTGCGAGAACTTTTCCGAATTTTCCTAGCTCGTCTTCATCACTTGCTGCTTCAATATTGTCTGCATATTTTTGCGGGAATCCAGAATCAATCAGGACCCGTTCTCCAGCGTCAGTTTCTATCAACGCGCCAGGTATACCGATGATTCGTCCATTGGCATGGACTTGAAAGAGCCCAAAATCAAGAACGCTGAGGGAGATTGGTCGTCCTTTAAGTAAATGAGCCATGGGCTTATCGAATCATAGAGTTGGTGCTAACGTCGTCTTTCATGTCGACGCTCGCACTTGGACTCTTTCTTGCACTCTTCGCTGCCGCTTCGACCATGATCGGCTGGGCTCTCATCGCGCTGCGAAAGGAAGTAAGCGAACGTTTTCTCGCTTTCACACTTCTCTTGGTTGCGGGCGCGATGATCGCTGTTAGCGCAGTACAGATTCTTCCCTCAAGTTTCAGGACAATCGGTTCTGCCGCACAACCGCTTCTCTGGTTCTTTATCGGAGTATTTCTCATCTGGATTCTGACCAGGATTGACTTCATTGCTCACTCTGGATCAAGAGTTGCGCAGTCAGCTTTCGTCATTTCCATTGCTATCGGATTGCATAATCTTCCTGAAGGGACAACGACCATCGCATCGACACTTATCGATGTAGAGACGGGTATAACTACTGCGATAGTGGTTGCACTTCATAACATCCCAGAAGGCATCGCAATAGCAACCACTTCAAGGCTTGCAGGTTTTGGTAAAGCGAGGACACTTCTTCTGACGCTTCTTGCCACAATTGCTGAGATCGTCGGTGCGTTTGCAGTATTTCTCCTTGGCGAAGGGCTTTCAAATGTAGGGTCTGCTCGCCTCCTTGCCCTTGTTGCCGGAATCATGGTCACAATTAGCGCTCGGGAATTGATTCCATTCTCTGCTCGAATTCTTCTTGCCAAGCGAAACGGGTAGCGTAGGAACCCGTTCTCCCTGCCTCCTGAAGGAGTTTTGCTTATGTCATCCATCAAAGCCGTCGAGTGGGTTGATGGAAAGTTAGTTCTTCTCGATCAAACGCAGATTCCAGTTGAAGAAAAGTATTTACATCTCTCAGAAGTCGATGCAATCATCGACGCGATCAAGCGCTTAGTAGTAAGAGGAGCCCCTGCAATCGGTGTAGCAGGCGCATATGGGGTAGTCATTGCATTGGATGAAGCCGAGCGAAAGAAGTTAAGCAGAGAAGAAGTCGAGCGATCGATAGATGCTTTACGCGATGCGAGACCCACGGCAGTAAATCTTGCTTGGGCTGTGGATCGCGTTAGAAAAGTCGTGTCACAAGGAAGAGATGCGGTATTGGCCGAAGCCCACCAAATCGCCAAAGAGGATCGCCTATCGGGTGATGCTATGGGCGCAATCGGTGCAGATTGGCTTACTAATCATCTAGGTGCAAAGCCACTGACGCTTCTCACTCACTGCAACACAGGTTCACTTGCTACAACAAGTATTGGTACGGCACTCGGCGTAGTACGCACGATGCATGAACGAGGATTAGTCAAAGAGGTCTATGCCGATGAAACTCGACCACTCCTTCAAGGGAGCAGACTCACTGCATGGGAACTTGAGAAGTCAGCAATCCCGTATCGAATACTGCCCGATGGCGCCGCAACAATGGCAATACTTTCTGGTCGGATAGATGCAGCACTTATTGGAGCAGATCGGATAGCAAGAAATGGTGATAGCGCAAATAAGATCGGATCTGTTGCTGTTGCTCTCGCCTGTCATGAAGCAGGGATTCCTTTCTTAGTAGTAGCGCCAGAGTCGACAGTGGATCGAAGTAAGAGAGATGGAAGTGAGATCCATATTGAGATTCGAAAAGACGAGGAGATCACTCACTTCAAGGGCCTTCAAGTGGCTCCGCTTGGTGCGAAAACTTTCAATCCGGCATTTGATGTCACTCCATCGAAGTACATCAGTGCTGTCATTACTGAGCAGAGAGCCTATGAAATAGCAAAGGGGGAGCAGTTATGAGTGATCTTCGTCCGCTCGAAGAACTAGTAAGTCGCTCTCAGCGAATTGGCTCAGATCAAAGTCTTGTCGTTTATGGTGGTGGAAACACCTCGAGCAAAGGCGAGATTAAAGATCACCTAGGTCGCCTCCGCAAAGTTCTCTGGGTCAAAGGTTCTGGCGCAGATATGCAGTACGCCATAGATCGTGACTACCCAGCCCTTTATCTTGAAGAACTCCTTGCCCTTGAAGAATTTAAAGAGATGAACGATGACCTCATGGTCGACTATGTAACCAGAGCGCTAGTTGATCCAACATCAAGGCGACCATCAATTGAGACGCTTCTTCACGCATTCCTGCCGGCACGCCATATTGATCATGTTCATGCTGATTCCATCTGTGCACTGACAAATCATGAGAAAGGTGAAAGTGCCACAAGAGAGGCGCTCGGCAAAGGCTTCGCTTATGTCGACTGGATCAGACCTGGATTTGAGTTATCGAAACTTGTAGGAACTTTGAAAGATTATGAAGGAGTGGTCCTTGCTCATCATGGACTTGTGGTCTGGGATGAGAATTCAGATCGTTGTTATCAAAAGACAATGGATGCTGTCGCCAAGGCAGATCGATATCTTGACTCATTAGCTAAGCGTCCTGAATCTAAATTCACTCATCGAGATGTGAGCAACAGCGAACTTCGAGAGATCCTGCTCAAGCTCCGTGGCAAGATCGGTAAACGCCAAGTTCTCAAAGTGGATAAGCGTTTAGCAGAGATTTCCAAACGACAGGACCTCAAAGAGATTGTGGCAGGCGGGGCGGCAAGTGCAGATCACATGCTTCGAATTCGCCCTTTCTCGCTCGCACTCGACCCAGCAAAGTTAGAAGATGGTGTGGATCAATATCGTAATAATTACCAAGCGTATTTTGATCGCCATAAAGAGACGCTCCCAGCTGGATATTCCTCCCACGGAAATGATCCCAAAGTAATCCTTTATCCCGGAGTAGGGGCAATCACTGCAGCGCCGACATCAAAAGAAAATCAGATGCTTGGTGATATCTCTTTTCATACTCACTCTGTCGCAGCACGAGTGAGAGATTGCTTTGGCCAGGGGCGAACTATCCCGGAGTCTGAGATCTTTGGCTTTGACTATTGGCCTATGGAACTCTTCAAGTTGAAGAGCAGGCCAGCGCCAAAGACTTTTGAAGGACACATCTTTATTGTGACTGGTGCAGGAAGTGGTATTGGTCGAGGTATAGCGATTCATCTTGCTAAGAATGGCGCAAACTTACTCCTTGCTGACATTTCAAAGGATGGCCTCGATGAAGTAGCAGCAACAATTGCCAAGGAAAATGGTGAGAAGCCACATCTACTTCTTGCAGATCAATCTCATGAAGATGAAGTGAAGCGAACAGTGGAGGAGGCAATTTCTCACTTTGGTGGGATCGATGGCGCAGTAATCAATGCCGGAATAGGTGTCTCTGGAACTTTGGAAGAACTCTCACTGGATAAATGGAATCAGGGCCTTGCAATCAACTTAACCAGTGCTTTTTTGCTAACTAAGTACACGATGGCCTCACTTCGTACTCAAGGAATGGGGGGATCGCTTGTCTATGTGGCAAGTAAAAATGCCTTCGCTCCTGGCGCTGGTTTCGGCGGATATTCGGTGAGTAAGGCGGGAATGATTCAGTTGATGCGAATTGCAGCACTTGAGGGTGGCGCGGCAGGAATTCGTGCCAACGCGATAAATCCTGATGCAGTCTTTGACAATAGCCAACTCTGGGCCGGTGGTATCCGCGAGCAACGCGCCGCTGCGCTTCTTGAGCCCGGCGAGTTCCTCTTTCAGCGCTTCGGGCAACTTCTTGCCAATCTTCTCAAACCACTCTTCAATCAAAGGTAACTCTGCTCGCCATTCATCAAGATCGACTCGATTAGCTTCTCGCACCTGATCAGAAGTTATTGCAAGTCCATCGATATCGAAGTCGTTGGGTCTTGGCGCAAGACCAATAGGAGTTTCAACTGCATCTACATCTCCATCAATGCGATTTATCACCCACTTCAATACTCGCGAATTCTCGCCATATCCGGGCCAGAGGAAGCCACCGTCTTTATCTCGCCTAAACCAATTGACGTAAAAGATTTTCGGAAGTTTTGATTCATCACTTCGTTTCGCCATAGAGAGCCAGTGCGCGAAGTAGTCACCTGCGTGATAGCCGATGAATGGAAGCATCGCGAAAGGATCTCGCCGAACCACACCGACTGCACCGGTGGCGGCAGCTGTCGTCTCGGATGAGAGCGTTGCTCCCATAAATACGCCATGGGTCCAAGAGCGTGATTGCATCACCAATGGAATGGTTGTCTTTCGACGACCACCAAAGATGATTGCAGAGATTGGGACACCAGCAGGGTCTTCCCACTCAGGGGCAATGATCGGACACTGGCCTGCTGGAGTGCAGAATCGCGAATTCGCATGAGATGAAAGTTCACCACTTTCTGGTGTCCAACTTCTCTCTTTCCAGTCAGTTAAATGTGCTGGAGGAGTATCTGTCGCGCCCTCCCACCAGACATCACCATCATCAGTGAGGGCAACGTTGGTGAAAATGGTGTTTCCGCGCTCGATGGTGCGCATCGCATTCGAGTTTGTGGGCCATCCTGTTCCAGGTGCGACGCCAAAGAATCCAAACTCTGGATTTGCCGCATAAAGTCTTCCATCTTCACCAAATCGCATCCAGGCGATGTCATCACCAAGAGTCTCAGCCTTCCAACCAGGAATAGTTGGTTCAAGCATCGCGAGGTTGGTCTTTCCGCATGCCGATGGAAATGCAGCGGCGATGTAATGAACTTTTCCTTGAGGTGAGGTCAACTTGAGAATCAACATATGTTCAGCAAGCCATCCCTCATCGCGCCCCATCACTGATGCGATGCGAAGTGAGTAACACTTCTTTCCTAGCAGTGCGTTCCCACCATAGCCCGATCCATAGGACCAAATCTCACGGGTCTCGGGAAAGTGACTGATGTATTTAGTCTCATTGCAGGGCCAGGGAACATCTTTTGCTCCATCAGCTAGTGGAGCGCCGACAGAGTGAAGCGCTTTCACGTACTCGGCATCGACGCCCATTCGGTCAAGAACTCGTTTACCCATACGAGTCATGATTCTCATCGAGGCTACGACGTAGGCACTATCAGTGATCTCAACCCCAAACATTGGATTCTTTGCATCAAGGGGCCCCATGCAGAAAGGGATAACAAACATTGTTCGACCACGCATTGATCCTCGGTAGAGATCAGTCATCGTCTTCTTCATCTCGACCGGAGCCATCCAGTTATTGGTCGGTCCAGCATCGGATTCATCGATGGAACAGATGAAAGTTCGATCTTCTACGCGAGCGACATCAGTCGGATCAGATGCGCACCAGAAGGAATTAGGTTTCTTCTTTAACCGTTTGAAGGTGCCAGCGTCAACAAGTGCTGAGGTGATCGCTTCCCACTCTTGATCAGAGCCATCAACGATGTGAATTCCAGTGGGTTGAGTAAGCAGCGCTACTTCTTCGACCCATCGCGCTAGGTCTTTATGCGCTATCAGGCGCAATGCGCTCTCAATTGAGTGAGCCTGGATCGCCATTGATCCCCCCTAAGAAGACCTTCACTATAGGAGCGACTCTCGGGTAAGGAGAAGTCAGGGGGCTGTCTCATCAGTCACATCGAGCGTATTGAGGGAATCTAGCCCATGCGTTATCCGCACTTCGAACATAAGGACTGCCCGGCGTGGAACCCCAACTACCTGATCGCTAGTTGAGTTTTCCGTAGCTCACTGAGAGGAGAGATGCAATCGTTACCCAGAGTTGATAGGGAATGAGAAGTAAGCCGATGGTTCTTGATGCTTGAAAGGTCAATATGAGTAACGGGATTGTAAGAAGTGCGGTTGTTATCAAAGCTGCGCTCGCCTTTGTGAAGTCGTGGGGTTGGTAGAAGAAGTAAGACCAGAGCAGTGCGCTAATCACACTCAGGGCGAAGATAAAAAGAAACGAGAGACTCTTGAACCGTGAAAGATTGTTTGCGACCGTTACGGATGCAATACCAAGCATCACAAAGTTGTATGGCCAAATTATTCCGAAGATGAAGCTCGGTGGTTGCCAACGAGGGCGATTGAGTGACTGGTACCAACCAGAATTATCGACCCAGTAGCCTGATCCAATTGCATAAATCAAAACGATGAGTATGCCGAGACCGGCGGCAATCACTCGGTAATCCGGCACCGAATGAGCCTACATCAGGTCACGTAGAACTAGTTGTTTGATAAATGTGACTTGGGAGCAAATCCGATGCGACTTTCCGTGCCTCATTCGTATGCAAAATGCGTCCATTAACTTCTTGAAAGAGAAGTTAGAAGAGAGAATCAAAACAACGAAGGAGGATTACCTACCACAGAGAGATGATTTTCGATGGGGGCGAAGTGGCGTGAGCTCTATTCCTCTGTCTTAGTCATCGCCAACCAACACCACCAGTCAAGACCTGTTGGTTGACAGCATTCGAGCGGTCTGTAAATGCAAAGGTGCTCGGCGTGCAGTGGGTATGTGCAGGATAGTTGAACTGGCAAGCCTTCCTGTGAAGTAGGTAAAGCAGGGCGATGTGAACTATCCACATCGCCCTGCGACTAATTTTGGCTTCAGTTATTCAATAATCGAATTCCCTCACTTCGCAACTGAGATGAAGTTGTGTCATGACCGATAGAGGCCTGCGATTTGCAAAGAGAGATTTAACGGCAATATCCGAGCAACACCAATGAACGGAGCCAAGCGTGATCTGTATCGTCAAATCGCAAGCATTCCTTCGAACCCCGATGGTCAATGTGATTATTGAAGGTGAAGACTGGATGGTTGGATTTGATGAGGTCTTCGAGGAGATTTCAGATCATTCAATTCTCGAATTTGATGGGGTCAGTCGATATCCAGCCTCTCGGATTGAAACTAACTCTGGGAGCGGATATCGCATCGAACTGCACCTTGAAGGGTTCGTTGCATCCAATCCTCGAGTCAAGATCGAAAATGGATTCGTTGTGGTGACAGGGACAAAAACTGAATACGCACAGAGAGATAACCACAATTACCTGCAGCGGGGAATCAGCGCCCGTGGATTTCGTCGAAGCTTTCAGCTCGATCGAGGTGCGCGCGTGATTGGGACCGATCTGAACCTAGGAGTCCTACAGATCGATATCGAGCAGGAGGATCCATCTCGAATGGAGCCTGCCAAAACCTGGGCTCACACCGGATAGGACTAATACAAAGAGTGTGAGTCTTTCCATGCAGGTATAGCTAGATGGTGTTCCTATCTACACCATCTAGCGCTATTAACTACGAAAGCGAGAAGAAAATGTCCAGCATTCTAAAACGTGAAAGTCGGCTTCGATCTCCACTCTCGACACTCTTATCAGATGGCGAAAAATGGATGGTGGGTTTCGACGATGTATTCAACAATCTAGTCGAGAAGTGGGAATCCGGTTTTGATGGATTTCATGAATACCCGGCATCCAATATCAAGAAGATGAATGACGACCACTATCGCATCGAGATGGCTGTGGCTGGTTTCAAGCGAGAAGAACTCATGATTGAACTAGAGGATGAGACTCTCGTTGTAACCGGAAACAAGCGAGAAGAGACCAAGGAAGAGCGCGATGACTATCTGCAACACGGAATAAAGGCGCGTAGTTTCGAGCAACGATTCCAGCTTTCGGATAATGACCAGGTTTTGAGTGCCAAACTCGACAATGGAATCCTGGGAATTGAAGTGAAACGTGAATCTCCCCAAGTAAAGCGAAGGGTGAATATTCCGATCAAGTCATGATTTAAACTGCCTGCATCTTCTGAGTGCGGGGAATGAATAGAAAGAGAGAGGTCCGACTCGAGTTGAGTCGAACCTCTCTCTTTTTCTACCTAGGAAAGATCTCTTAGGGTCGATCGGGCACTAGTGAAGTGCGAATGATCATGAGACCTGTGCTGACTCCTTATTGAGGTATTCGGGCGTCAAGAACTTCACGCCAAGGCCTCTTATCGAGTAGATGTAGTCGCGGCCACAACTCTCCTTGATTTTGATTCGAAGCCTAGAGAGATGGGTGTCAATCAGGTGACTAGATCCGGTGCCATCTTTTACCTTGATGACACTCAACAACTCTGGACGTGAAATGACTCGCTCTGGTTCTGCCATGAATGCCTGAGTAAGTAGAAACTCAGTTTTTGTTAAAGGGATAACTTTGCCTTTAACGCGAAACTCGCAGAGAGGTACTTCAAGAGAGAGATCATCAATCTCATAAACGTCATCCTCTGGTTTGCTTGAATTCCCATTCTTATCAAGTTGATAGTTGATTCGCTGTAGGAAGAGCTTCTGCACTATGGGCTTCGTGATGATTTCATCAGCGCCAGCTCGCACGCACATCTCTTCGGTAAAGGTTCCATCATTATCAATGAGAGGAACGAGGGCTGCCTTGGTTTGAAGTCTTAGCCAACCAAGCAAGTCCAGCGTCTTCATCACATCGCCGGCGAGGTGGAAGAGGACGAGTTTGAAGTCATTGAGGGAAACTTCATCTCGAATCCGGCCGAGATCACTCTCAGCACGGACATCTAGGCCCCAAGATTGGAGCGCATTTTGCATGAATTTACGGTCAATCGGGTTTCTCTCGATAACGAGAGCGGTATCTGTAGTCATGACGCGAAGAGTAGGAGAGGTTTCTCCCACAACTTGAGGAAGACTAGTCAATAACTAGACAGAGAATCAGTCACGATTCTTAGGCAAGTTGTGAGAGTGAGATCAGAGGCTCAGATTTTGAATTGATTTCATTGTTTCTTAATAGGTTCTTCTTATAGAACTCTGTTGCGTCAGATCGACCGTTACAGCCTAATGATGCGTAGATCCTTATCGTTTCTTGTCTTATGAGAGATTCAGAGTAGCCCAAGGCATCGGCGATATCTCCGTTGGTTCGTCCCTCAGCGATTAGTTTCAAGATCAGCAGCTGCCGTTCAGTTAAAGGCTTTCCATGATTATTCGCAGGTGCAGCTGTAGTCTGGTTGTGAGGGATTCGATTGTTACCATTTTTTGGGGAGCTATCCACTTTACGTACAAGAGCGGATCCCACAACCTCCGAAAATGCCTCAAGGCACTCTATGACTTCTTCGTCGCCTTCTGCCTTGGATTCCATCAATGTCAGTAGTGCCCCGACTGTACGAGCGCTCGAATGAATTGGCCAGGCAACTAACTCCAGCTTGGTTGGGATATCTGCGACTACTTCTGGCTTCCATGAAACCCAGACCATTGAATTAGTGCGAATACTTGTTGCAGCCGGATGATCGCTAAAGACAGATAGAGAATTTTCGGTTAATCCAACTGAGTCTGGTGAGGCACCAAAGAAGCCCAAGAGTTCAAGCTTTCCTTCCTGACTTACCTGCAAAAAGAAGGAGGCGAGCAAGCGCCTTGCAGCAATATCACGGAGACAAAATGACTGAAGTAGTTCGTCAATATCTAGTCTTTCATCATTCAAGTTGTTAGCAACTTCGGCCAACTCTTTATAGAACATGTACTCCCCTTCGAAACCATCGAAACCTTCGAAAACAATTCAACAAGAGGAATGTTAGGTTGAATGAAATCAAACGACTGGGCAGTTTTAGTCATTGTCCAGACAATGAACTGACGATTTGTTGTGATGATGTTGCGACCATTTCGCCGATTGATTGTGGAGA